>CAMNGW010000308.1 GCA_946538615.1 uncultured Clostridia bacterium | reverse complement strand
ACCCCCTCAGGATTGAGGGGGTGGGGGGAGTCGAAATGCGAAGCACTATTTTACGTGCGGAGAATATCCTGGAACGGGCAGCGTGAAGGAAAAGACCAGGACATGGAGATGCCCGGCAGGGAAAACGAATAGTTATATGTGTGGCACTTTCAAAAAGGCGGGAAAGAACGCCCTCAAGGCTGCCAATGGAAACCATGCTGCATATGAACAGCGTGCCATCGCCACATTCAGGATGCTTTGCCCGGACCTGCTTCTGAATCAGGCGAATCATGATAATGGCACCCATTGTGGGACAGGATGCGGCAGGCGCTCTGGCTCTGGTATGGATCGTGCTGGCAACCATTGTACTTTTCATCATATGAAAATGTTCTGCAGTTTCAGAGGAGGGCCAGGATTTGTATGATCATCCTGCCATTTCTGTGAATTCCATTTTATAAATGTCCATATTGAGTGTGGCTTGAGATCTGCTGTTTTATCAGTCTGCTGGTTTTATACGGACGACTCTTTAAAATCACCTCATTCTTCCGTGAACGGAAAGGCTGCTGCACGTAAAACTTTCGATAAAATCGGGTCCACCGTCATCCAATCTGGAGAAAGGAAAGGTATCTGTAACGATTTCTTTCTGGAAAAGCATTTTTATACCGCTCCTTTACTGGTCCATACATGCAGAAATATCCTGTTATCCGGCTCAATTCCTGTGAACAGGCTTCCCAGGCTCAAATCTGGTGAATATAAGAGATACAGAAGTAAATAAGATTTCATTGTCAACACTATGGCAATGGAAGTGAAGAATGCATATCTTTCTTTGCTTATTTACTGCCTTTTTCCTTCGTACATATACCTGCTGGCTGATTGCCCGATTGACACTTTTCAGTATGTCTGCTAGACTGCCTGTTACAAAGGAGGAGATATACGGTGCGTGTGCTGCTAGAAAGCGGCCTGGGAGCGATTCGGCTGGAAAGAAAGCCGAAGGCTTTTTTCATTCTCCATATTCCACTTGGGGCTCCGGATAATGCGGCGGATCGATTTATGGAGGGCAGGAAAGAGGCGGAAAATGCCATCCCATCTGTATTGGGCAATGTATTGCCCACTGGGTCGTCAAGGGAGGAACTGCGCCTTTTTTGTAAAAATACCCTGGAAAAGTATATTGATTCAGTATTCCCGGATTTGCTGGAAAAGAGCCAGGAGAAGAATGTGGAGTGGGAGATTGGATGTGCTCACGGGGCCTGGGCCAAATGCCATACCGGAAACAGGGTGATTCATTTTCACGGGGCATTGTGCTGGATGCCGCCGCGCGTTGTGGACGAGGTCATTCTTCATGAACTGAATCATTTCAGATGTATGGACCATTCACCGGCATTCTGGCAGAGAATGAATTTTCTTGAGCCGGATTGGCCGTATCTTGAAGGCTATCTCAGAAACACAAAGGAAGGGGTGCCTCATGTATTTCCAGTATAAAGGTTTCCGCTTTCATCTGACTCAGCGTTCCAATGCGAAACGTATATCTATGACTGCGCGGAAAAACGCAGAAGCAGTATCTCTGACAGCACCACCGTGGGCAGGTACGCAGGAGATCAGGAGATTCCTGGACGCCAACATGCCTTGGCTGCAAAAGTATGCTCCGAAGGTGACTGATTTTCTGCCCCACTACGAAAAGGGGGAGGACCATGCATTTGCAGGGTACCGTGTTACGCTCGGTGAGCATGGGATTCCCACGGGGAAAGCGTTTCTGACCATGCGCCAGCACCATCTGGAAAGGCTCATTGAAATGCTGCTCCCTGAATGGGAAGCTCGTATGCATGTAAAAATCAATGAAGTCCGCTATCGGAATACTGTGAGCCAATGGGGCTCCTGCCAGCCCCAAAAGGGAATTATATGTCTGGCTACTAATCTTGCCCTTGTTCCAAAGGAGTGTGTGGAATACATTCTTGTGCATGAACTGTGCCATATGCATTATGCAAACCATTCTCCATTGTTTTATGCAGATATGGACCGTTACTTGCCCGGATGGCGGGAACTGAAAGAAAAGCTCAGTGCTTTTGATCTGAAACCCAGACCTCCGAAAATCTAAACAGAAGAAAGCTTGTGAAAAAATGTCAGCACCGAAAATCATCAATCTGAAGAACCGCGATATTATCCTGGCCTATCTGCAAATTATTGTCGGGTGCATCATCGGAGGCATGGCTTATCCTCTGTTCCTGACACCCAATGGCATTGCGCCCGGAGGACTGACCGGTGTGGGTATCATCCTGAATCATATTGCGGGGTGGCCGGTTGGCATGGTAAGCCTTGTTCTGAATATTCCTCTTTTCGCGCTCAGTTTTAAGCGCATGGGTGGAATTTTTGCTTTCCGGAGCCTTGTTGCCATGATACTGTTTTCTGCGGTCATCGACCTGATCCCGCTCCAGGCCATGACAGAGGACCCGCTTCTGGGAACCCTTTTTGGAGGTATTCTCCTTGGATTCGGGCTGGGCCTGATTATGAGGGGCGGCGCGACTACAGGCGGTACAGATATGCTGGCCCGGCTCATTCACAGGCGGCTGCCTTTTGTTTCCGTGGGTGTGTGCCTGTTTTCACTTGACTGTATCGTGATCGTTGCAGCAGGCGTCTTCATTGGTGCAAATGAGGCTCTTTATGCCATTATCGACTGCTATGTTTCTTCCAAAGTGATTGATATGGTGCTCATCGGCCTTACAGCCAATAAGGCATGCTTCATTATTTCTCCAAAATGGGAAAGCATCACACAGCGGATCCTCCATGAAGCAGAACGCGGTGTTACTTACCTCGAAGGCAAGGGCGCCTGGTCCGGAAAGGGTGCACCGGTTATATTGAGCGTTGTGGCACGAAATGAACTCAATGGCATTAAGAAAATTGTCGCAGAAGAAGATGAAAGTGCTTTTATGTTCGTGACAGAGGCTTATGAGGCACTTGGAGAAGGTTTTTCCAGACTGGAAAGTGAAAATTAAAGTTCAGGGAGGGAACACTGAGCAGTTTTATGCGTCCAACCCGTAAAATAAATCAGCAAAGGAAGTGCTTTGTATGAAAAAAATCCTGTTATTGTGTCTTGCCGTCTTGCTGTGCGTGAATATTGCCTTTGCAGAAGACGGGACCATTTCCGTTACAGGTACAGCAACCATTACCGTAGAAGCTGACCGGGCAAGTCTTACCTTGGGCGTGCGGACAAATGCAAAGGATGCTGCTGAAGCCGCCCAAATGAATGCGGACAAGGTGAAAAAGGTGATAGATGCCCTTGCAGAGGCGGGCATACCCGAGGAAAAGATCAAAACGGCTTACTATTATGTGAGCCCAGTGTATGACTACTCCAGTTTTTCAGAGGAAGCTGCCATCAAGGGCTATCAGGTGAGCAACACACTGACTGTTTCTGTCGATGAGATTGAACGTGTCGGGTCGATCATTGATGTTGCACTGGACCATGGAGCAAACAGTTGTGACGGTGTCACATTCCAGTCGGCACAGTCCCGGGGAGCGTATGATCAGGCTCTTATGGCTGCTATTGAGGAAGGCAGGCGCAAAGCAGAACTGATGGCGAAAGCCATGGGCGGCACTTTGGGGGACCTTATCTCATGCAATGAGAGTTCAGGAAACTATACTGGCGCACGTTTTGCCAGATCTGCTGCAATTACGGAGGATACGGCAGTTGGGGCATCCACGCAGATCATTTCTGAGGGCCTGGACTTTTCTGCGACAGTACAGATGACATATTCCCTGCGTGAGGCGGAGGAGAATGAATAAAAGAAGACAAACGGGAAAAATGTCTTTTCAAACCCTTGAAAAGGGGTTATAATGCGTGTAACAGCCAAAAGGCTGAAATATCTGAAAGAAGGAAAAGTACATGAAAAAGGTTCTTGCGATTCTCCTGGCGCTTGCTATGTCTATGACCTGTGTATGCGCATTAGCCGAAGACATGCGTGTTGCGATGATCACCGACTATGGCGACATCACCGACCAGTCCTTTAACCAGACCACATATGAAGCTGCAAAAGCTTACTGCGAAGCCAATGGTGTTGATTTCACCTATTATAAGCCGGCTGGAGACTCCACGGC
>CAMNGW010000307.1 GCA_946538615.1 uncultured Clostridia bacterium | reverse complement strand
GGTTTTCACGGTAGTGAGGTTTGTACATCCGGAAAAAGCAGCCTGACCAATTTTTGTCACACCGCTTCCAATGGATACGGTTTTCAATGAAGTCAGCTGATTGAACGCTCTATCGGGTATAACACCAGACAGGACAGTCAGAGACTCCAGGGATGTCATACCGCCAAAGATGTCATCGGCATAGGTGGCGTGTTTTACGGTTATCGGCGCAAGCGGGTTGAACACAGCACTGGTATCCATATCCAGAAGGTGCAGCTGGTCCGGGAAGCTGATACTCAAAGAGGTAATGGCACTTCCCCAAAGGATTTCTTTTCCGACAGAAGTCAGGACAGGGGAGAGGGCCAGTTCTTTGAGCTCTGTGAAGCCATAGTTTGTTGTGCCTACACGGTTGGCGAAGACATAATCGCCAAGCTCTGTAATGCCATCTCCGATTCTGATGGTTTTGAGCTGGCTCCCGGGGCCAATTGCGATCTGGTCGCATGTCAGTGTTCCAATGGAAGCGTCCATTTCAAGGGTTTCAAGCAGCAGACTGCCGAAAAGGAATCGGTTGCCCAGATAGGTCACACTGGCGGGGACACTGACCGATTTCAGCTTCGGACAATCCTTGAAGGCATATTCGGATATACTTTTTACGCCGCTGCTGAGCTGGACATTATGGAGTTCATTGCAGCTGTCAAATGCGTATGAACCGATATTGGAATTGAGCAGGACACTGCCAAGACTGTCACAATTGCGGAAAGCATAGGGTGCAATGGCACCAATTGTGCGCTTGCTCCCATTTAAGGGAAGGCGCACGCATTGAAGAGCCGAACAGCCATCGGCAAAGTAACTTGGGATCGTTTTGACCTGAGTGGTTGTCATATCTATGACTTTGAGTTTCTCGCACCCGGCAAAAGCATAGCTTCCGATGGACTCAAGGGTGCTCGGGAGAACAATGCACTCAATGTCAGTGTCTTTAAATGCATCCTTTGCAATGGCTGTCACGGTATAGGACGCAATGACTTCCCCTTCGCTGTCTGTCTCAGTGAAAAGGCTGGGAACAGCAAAGGAAGTATATGTATCCTTGTATCCGGTGATGGTTGCCGTGCTGCCGGAGGTGGTATAGGTGAAATTTGACGCACCGATATAGCCCGGCTGATTACCCGGGTCAACGGCACCGATATGGGGCTGGGCTGTGTCGATGGTGCTGGCAATTCCTGTATAGCGGAGGACGGGTGAGAATTCTATTTCACCTACAGAGGTATCCTCCGTGATGGGGATGGTGTCACCAGGACGGTAAATGTACCCGCTGTCACTGGTCCACCCCACAAACTCATAGCGGGAAATCTGCATGGTCCCGCTGGGGGCCACAACGGAACCGCCATGGGAGGCATAGCGGATGGTGGTATCACCCTGTATGCCCTGACGGAAGTAAGCGACAACATCCTTGTCGGTTACAGCGCGATAAACCAGATCATCGTCCATATCTTTGGAGATGGTCAGTACAGTTGGGGCAGGGATCTTCCAGGACGTGTTGGAATCACTGAAACCTATGGGCAGCGTGCTGTTTTCCGTTGTCCGGATCCAGTACTGGACATCCGCCGTCATGCCGTCAGCACGGGTGATCTGAGGCGGAAGAACGTAGTCTTCCCCATTTTCTTTGAAAGAATCTGCCAGTGTTTCCCCGGAAATATCCATTTTCCGGACACGGTGCAGCTTTTCCGCATTCGCATAGAATGTGGTGCTCTGCATGATGACATAGGGCCAGGACTTTACGCGGGACGACTCGCTTAAGGAAGGATCGGTGTGCCAGCTGAGAATATGATAGGGGTAGCCGTCCTCGATCATATCACCCTTCGTGACGGACGGCTCATATTGCAGGTATCCTGCTTTGACGTGATTGTCATAGGAAAGAGTCTGGCCGCTGCTTTTAAAAGGCAGCTTCACCTCGACGGTCTTGTAGTCATATGGGCACAGGAAATCAGGATGAATTCGGTTCAGCTTAAGCCCTGCCTTGGTGTACACATAGCTTGTCCGCGTATCCCAGTCTTCGCTCCAGGCAGGCGGATCATACTCAAACAGGGCATAATGGTTGTGGAGCGTGAGAATATTGAAATCAAGGAGAGTCCATGTGTTGGAAAGAATGGGATCAATAACTGATTTGCCGGCGACAGAGATGCCCAAAGAGCCGACAGTGATTTCAACAACAAGATTGATCGATGTTGTCGCACAGTCAATCATATTGATATTCACATCATCGGGCAGTTCGATCTTTTCTTTGCCGGTATTCATCTGAAAGATCAGATCCGCCTGATTCACATCGGCCTGTGCCTCACCGTTTTTCACCGCATCAAAGGTATTGCTCAAAGAGACAGAGGTTGTGCCCTTAAGACCGATGAAAAGGTCCACACTGGCAAGGCGTACGATCAGGAGGTCCACGCCAATGCCGAAGGAAAGCCCGAATTTTACGGTCCCGTTCACAGAGCCTGTAACAGATTTGGAGGTGACCTGCGATTCAGAAGCTGTTTCTTTTCCTTCCACAGCTGAAATCGTAGTAACGGTTTTTTCACTGAAAGTTATGGAAGCTGTGCCGGAGAACTGTAAGCCAAAATGAACGTCCACTGTGATATTGAGAATGCCATACACGCTGAAGGCAACACCGTTATACAGCGGGACTTTGTGGGAATCTAATTCAACACCATTGCCGAAAGCTTTGTCCTGTACCTGTTTGATGATCTCTTTAAACTGATCAGCGTCTTTCTTGGATGTGTCGTATTTGTATTTCAGGGCCAGTGTCCCGGAGAGTTCATTGGTCTGTTTGACTTCAGACTTGTTTTTGGTAAAAAGGCCCGTTTCGTAGGTCGCGGAGTAAGTGGTTGAAGCACTTATGTTTGCGGTGAGCTTAAACTTCCCTATGGGTATTTCAACGAGGTCCTTGGAGATGCCGATTTTTGTTTTGTCCCCGGAAGTGTTGGAAAGGCTCCTTGCGGATGATGCCCCGTTGATCGTCACGCCATCGTAGAGCGTGACCGATGAAGGATCAAGGACCAGCTTCTCATTGGTGCCTTTGTAGTAACGGAGCACATCATCGATATCGGGTGTCTTGCAGTGCAGCTTGATAAAACCGCCCGGCGCCTTCTCCGTGCTGGTCACTTCATAGTAGGAAATCTGGTACAGATTGCTTGGGTCTGCCAGGAAAAAACGGGTGCCGAGGGCCACGCGCTGGCTCTCCAGCTCGCGGAGCCAGACCTCTTCACGGCTGACGCGCATAAAATTTTCCGGGCGGATATCGCTCAGGTCGACAACACCGGCAAGAAAATCAAGCTCAGAGGTGTTTTCAAATGCATGCCCATTCTGCATGGCCCATGACTGCGCAAAGGAGGCATTAAGCGCGCGTACACTCACACCGTCAGGAATCGCGGTGAGGGCGATATAGCGCACATTGCCGGGCAGGCTGAGGGAGAAGAGACTGTCCTGGCCCTCCAGTGCATGTGCGGCAAGGCCGACAGTGTCTGCACCACCGAGCATGTCCGGGACCTGGGCGGAGGCCGGAAGGGTACCGTCATATCCCGTGATGACGCATGTATTGCTGTCCGGGAAAACGACAAAGCGCCATCCGTCGGAGGTCTGCTCGTGTCCGGAGGAGGCCATTTCAAGGGCCAGATCAAGCAGGCGGGTGGAATCTGCTGTATCAGGGGACACAAAATCCTCTGCAGCAGGGACACCTGCTTTTTCATATTCACCGGATACAATGACAGACAGGCCAGAGCCTGCCCCGTCTTCCTCAATGCGGACGGTTTCAGTTACGCTCTTTTCCTGCAGGTCAGTACCCCCTGAAACTGCAGCCTGTGCAGCAGAAAGGGGCGAGGGCCACGCAAGGGCGGCGAGCTGGATCAGAAGACAGAAAACGAGCGACAGAGAGATGAGGGTTTTTGCGTGTTTCATAAGCCACCTCAGATCATATGTTCTCCAGGACAGGTATCATATGCCTGTTCATATCCTGCTTTTCAGGTAAAACAATACTAGGTTTCCATTTTTATTCTATCAGACAGGCGGAACACGTCAAGAATAGTGATAAAGTCAGTCTTTTTTT
>CAMNGW010000306.1 GCA_946538615.1 uncultured Clostridia bacterium | reverse complement strand
ATAGAACTTGTTGGCGGCTTCACGGCCCTGGAAATAAATATCGCTGTTCTGAGCCGTGCCAGCCTGGTGAGGATGTTCAGGATTCAGTGCACGTGCACGGAACTCCTCAATCTTGTCCCACGGTACGAGGGACTTGAGCTCGGCATAGCAGTCCTTAGGATCTACTGCATCAATCTTCTGAATCTCATGGCTTGTACGGAAACCATCGAAGAAGTGTACGAAAGGTACAGAGCTCTTCAGGGTGGCGATATGGGCGATGAGTGCCATATCATGGGCTTCCTGTACAGAGTTGCTCGCAAGCATGGCAAAACCAGTCTGACGGGTTGCCATAACGTCGGAGTGATCTCCAAAAATATTCAGAGCATGATAGGCAAGTGCACGGGCGCTGACATGGAAAACGCTCGGGGTCAACTCACCAGCGATCTTGTACATGTTCGGGATCATCAGAAGCAGGCCCTGGGAAGCGGTGAAGGTTGTGGTCAGAGCGCCAGCAGACAAAGAGCCGTGCACAGCGCCAGCGGCGCCAGCTTCGGACTGCATCTCCTGGATTTTTACGGTCTGGCCAAACAGATTCTGACGCTTTTCAGCGGCCCATACATCTGCCACCTCAGCCATAGGGGAGGAAGGTGTAATGGGGTAGATAGCGGCCACATCGCTGAATGCATACGCGACATGGCTGACAGCAGTATTGCCGTCGACGGTCATCTTGACTGCCATTTGAGAACCTCCTTGGAAACAGATAAAAAGAGTAAAAGATAAAGCGGCATTCGCCGTCATTTGAAACTGACGCAATGCCGCGCGGATACGCGCACGTCAAAAACGACAGTCCCTTGGATGCATTTGGCATTATATGACTTTCATTCCACAAAGTCAATCGATTGTTGTTTCCTGCCAGCAGCGACTTGTTCCTAAGAGCCCTCTGCGTGCCGTCTGCAACTGCCATTTCCCGCATATGACCGGCAGTCACGCTGGGCCCTGGGTGCTTTTGCTGCATTTGCCTTTAGATGCAATTATTTACCTTTTTCGACATCATCAAACGGATTCTCGGTTGACACTCTTTTATGGCCCGCTTATAATGACACATGGCATTTTATGCCAGAATCATTTCTGTCACTTCTTATTAAAATGTTGTCAAAATCAGAACATCTGAAGGACTGATATGCATAAGGTAAAAACAAATTTCATTGTCTGCACAGTCATGCTGGGTTTTGCTGTCGCCTTTTTCTTTTTCTTCCCCAGGATGTCTTCAGCACCTGTGAAACCGGTTCAGGTCACCGAGGATACCGTTGTTATTTCGGTCGGCGGTGAAGAGAAGCTGCGTGTCCCTTTGTCCCAGCCACAGACCGTCACCATCTCCCAGCCATCGGGCGAGGAAAATGTGATTGTGGTTACAGATCATGGAGTGTATATGGAACGTTCCACGTGCCGTAACCAGATTTGTGTGCACTCAGGGAACCTTACTGTGGACAACTATGATCTGCGGTCCGACGGACCATTTATTATTTGCCTGCCCAATCAGGTCAGTATAGAATTGGTGGTGTTTTCAGAATAATGGTACAAAAAGGCTCCTCGGTCATGCGTTTGCTTGCCCTGCTGACTGCATGCTGCCTCATATGCATAAGCAGCTCCTGTCTTGCTTCTCCAGCGGAACGCACAAGTGGTGTCGGTTTTTATTTCGATACGGTTGTGACCATCATTCTCTATGGTGCCCCGGAGGGAATTCTTGATGAAATCTGGGCCGACTGCGAATATTACGAAAACCTTCTTAGCAAAACAGTAGAAGGTTCCGATGTGGACAGGATCAACCACGCTGATGGCAATCCTGTTACAGTCAGTCCTGAAACATGGGAAATCCTTGCCAGAGCCAAGGAAATCTCCGATGCCTCGGACCATGATTTTTCCATTACCATTGCACCTCTGACCGCGCTGTGGGACTTTACCGGCGGCACGGACAGGATGCCTTCGGACAGTGAACGTCTTGCCGCCCTGCCCCTTGTCAATGATGACGCCCTCATGCTTGGCGACAATTACACGGTTACGCTTCCCAAAGGCATGGAGATTGATCTGGGCGGCATCGCCAAAGGCTATATCGCTGACCAGATCGCCGCCCAGATTCAGGACCGCGTTTCCGGTGCCACGCTCAATTTCGGCGGAAATGTCTACGCGGTGGGCAAGAAACCCGATGGCACCGACTTCAGGATCGGAATCCGCGACCCGCTTGGAGGAGAGGGCGATTCCATCGCAGTCGTAAAGCTTACTGACTGTTCTGTCGTCACAAGCGGGATCTACGAGAGATATTTCGATCTCAACGGGGTCCGCTACCATCATATTCTGGACCCCCGAACAGGTATTTCAGCAGAATCTGATCTGGCTTCGGCCACCATTGTCTCCCCTTCTTCCATGTCAGCGGACGCTGTCGCCACAGCCTGTATTGTGATGGGCAGCGAGGAATCCCTCTCCTTCCTTGACCGGATGGGAATGGATGGCATCCTCATCACACGGGAGGGAAAGATCCTTCTCACACCGGGTTTTGAGGACCGTTTCCCGTTTTCCGTTCTTACTCACTATTGATTTCCCTATTTACATACATCATTTCAGTGGAGGGTTTTATCTGATGGAAAACAATGCCAACAAAAAGAAACTGCCGCCTTATGTCATTCTAGGCCTGATTGCACTGGTATCCGCTCTGATCCTCGGATTTACCAATGCTGTGACCGCAGGTCCGATCGCAGAGCATAAAATGGCCGCTCTGCAGGAAACCTTCAGCACAGTCATGCCTGCCGCCGATTACACAGAAATCAGTTTTGATTCCGCTGCTTACAAAACAGTATCCAGCATCTACGCCGCCAAAGATGAAAGCGGCAATGTAATCGGCTATTGCGTAACAGCCAGTCAGCAGGGTTATGCCGGTCCTGTCGCCATGACCTTTGGTCTTGACACAAAAGGCAATGTTCAGGCAGTAAAAATCGGTGATACCGATTTTCAGGAGACGACTGGTATCGGCTCCCGTGCCCTGGATTCCAAATTTGCAGAGCAGTTCATCGGCATGAACGCCGCTGAAAACAATGCATTTGAAGCCCTTTCAGGCGCAACCTTCACCTCGAAGGCAGTGCTTGGCGATGTCAATGCAGCTTTTGGCTCCTTTGCCGACACCGTTCTTTCTGCCAAAGGCGGCGAAGTCGTGTTTGGCAAAAGCGAAACCAAACAAGCTGCTGAAGCAGACCCGTCAGCCATCACTGCCGGTGCCACGCTTGTAGGCGAAGCCCAGGGATTTGGCGGGACCATCACAGCTGAAGTCACCATTGATGACAGCCTCAAAATCGGCACGCTCACAGTCAAGGCTCCCGACGAAACAGAAGGTCTTGGCAAGCTTACTACAGAAGCTGCTTTCACCGACCAGTTCATCGGCAAGTCAATTCCTGTGGCGCTTGAAGAAATTGAAGCAGTCTCGGGTGCCACGATTTCAACCACGGCTGTGGTAAATGCCATCAATGCAGCCCAGCCCAAAAAAGCTGAAATCCTGCCTGGAGCTACCCTTGAAGGGGCTTCTCAGGGATTTGGCGGGGCCGTCTCTGTCAAAGTCAAG
Organism: uncultured Clostridia bacterium; assembly: GCA_946538615.1. GTDB lineage: Bacteria > Bacillota > Clostridia > Christensenellales > Aristaeellaceae > UBA2943. The sequence goes on along the minus strand of CAMNGW010000306.1, from coordinate 501 downwards.
CTGGATGATAACCTGCTCATTGAATCACTTTCTGTCAATGCACCAGACGAGACAGAAGGTCTTGGCAAGCGGGCCACAGAAACAGCTTTTACTGACCAGTTCACAGGCAAAGCGCTCCCTGTTGCCATGGAAGACATCGATGTTCTTTCCGGTGCTACCATCACAACAACTGCCGTTGTCAATGCCATCAACAGTGCTGTTCCTGTTGAAACCGGCGCACTTACCGTTGAAACCCTCGGTTCCATTTCGGAAGGCAATGTCGGATTGCAGTCCAACGGTCTGGCTGTGGTCCAGGCAGAAAGCACATACTCCGGCAAGCTTGTGGGCGAATTCGTATATGAGAATGGCCAGCTGGTCTCTGCCAGCGTGGCAACACCTGCCCCCGCAGCTGACGCTCAGGCAGCTCCCGAGCTTCCGGCTTCAGACAATGGTCTGACCATCACAAAACCCGGCTTTGGCGACCTCGATGTCGTTGTCTCCCTCACGAAAGCAGATGATGGC
>CAMNGW010000305.1 GCA_946538615.1 uncultured Clostridia bacterium | reverse complement strand
AATAAGATATCATAATATTCCGGTGTGGCGGAGCCGCCGGTATAGCTTGAGACATTTTCCGGAGTAAGTTGGGCCAGTATTCCGGAATACATTGAGCCTGGGGAAATGCCATTCCCTCGAATGTCCAACGCTGAAAATCCTTGGGGTTCGGGGCAAAGCCCCGATGCAAAGATAACCAGAAGAGGGTGGCTCATCCCAAAACGGAATGGTGCAACTTACCACTTCAAAGATATAAGCTCTTATACTACTGCACCCCCCTTGCACCCCCGGGGGTGCATTTTTTTGTCGTTGTATCAGATCGCCGATTTAAGGATTAGAAGAGTTTCTGGCGAAAAAGGACTGGGAGAGCAGCAGAGAGGTTTCTGCTGATCTTGGCGTGGCTATGGGCGGCGTGCACTTGCGCAAAGAGCATTCTTCACATTCTGAGGACCTCGGGGTTTTCTGCGGCGGGGCATGCTTCGCCATTGAGGATGTGGTGGAGGGGACACAGGCACCCTGGTACAAAGTCAAGCTTGGACAGATTTCAGGGTGGGTCTCCAGCAATTATGTGAACATGGGCCTGGCATACGATACAGAAACCATGCATGTTGCCGGCAGTTCAAAAGCGGTGCCCATCTATGACGGAACAGGTTTTTTTGCAAGAAAAACAGGTGAGATCCCCGCTTATGTGCCTGCCTGGGTGATCCTTGAAAAAGGGAACTGGTACTATATTCTGTTGCCGGATGGGGGCATATCGGTTCCCGCACAGCCTTACGGGGTCTATGGATGGGTAAGAAAACGGGACATTCAGGAGGCTGCAGCGCCTGAAGCACTGATGTGGAAGCTGCAGTGAACATGGTACAGGAAGGCAGCAATGCTTTTCCTGTATTTTTTTCGCTTTTCAATCTGCTTTCCAAGCTCCTGCTTTTGGTGTATACTGCTTATTGCGTTTTCTGCAACGGCCACTTTCAGTGGTATTTCGGGACGCAGAGAGCAGGAGGATATACATGCCCGAGAATAAGAACACCATCACCGAGCTTCCCGTGATTCCCCTTCGCGAGATGATGCTTTTTCCACATATGACAATAACCTTCGATGTGGCCCGTACACGTTCCCTTGGGGCTCTTGATGCGGCCGTGCAGAATGAAAATCAGGTTTTTCTTGTGACACAGAAGAATCTTGATAAGGAAGTTCCCGAGGTGGAAGATCTCTACCGGGTGGGCACGATAGCTACGGTCCAGCAGGTTATGAACCTGCCGGGGGAAACGATCCGTGTCCTGGTTAAAGGTGAGATGCGGGGCGAACTCCTGCAGATCCAGGAAAACACGCCTTTTTTGCTGGCGAAAATCAAGCCAGTGAACATGTCTGTCAAGCCAAACAAAGAAATCGAAGCTGTCATGTCTGCCTGCAGGAATACGCTCAGGGAGCTTGTTGAAACGGCTCAGAGCATGTCTGCCGAAACCATGTCTTCCCTTGTGACCATTGAGGACCCTGGTGAGTTTGCTGACATGCTGGCGGCAAATGTACTCTTTAAGCTGAAAGAGCGGCAGGAGGTCCTTGAGACCGTACCGATTCATGCCAGACTGGAGAAGCTCCTGGAGAAAATGGTGGCTTCCCTGGAAATTGCCAGGCTTGAAAAAGAAATCACAACGAAGATTCATCAGGCCATGGAAAAGAACCAGCGGGAATATTATCTGCGCGAACAGATCAAGGCTGCCCAGAGCGAACTTGGCGACCAGGAGACCAATGACGCTGACGAACTCAAGGAACGTCTGAAACGCACTCCGCTCAATGATGAAGCCAGAGAAAAGTGCGCTAAGGAAATTGAACGGCTTACTAGAATGACGCCCGGCACACCGGAAATTACCACAAGCCTGACTTATATTGAATGGATTCTTGACATGCCCTGGGGCAAGTGGACAGAAGACAACCTTGACCTTGACAGGGCGCGCAGGGTACTTGAAGAAGATCACTATGGTCTGGATAAAGTCAAAGAGCGCATTATCGAATATTTGGCTGTGCTCCAGGTCAAAAAGGATATGAAAGGTCCTATTCTCTGCTTTGTCGGCCCTCCAGGCGTAGGGAAGACAAGCATTGTCAAAGCGATTGCAAAAGCAGTAGGACGGAAGTTTATCCAGATGTCTTTGGGCGGAGTTCGGGACGAGGCAGAGATCCGCGGCCACCGCAGGACGTATGTGGGTGCGATTCCCGGAAGGATTATCTCAGGGATCAAACAGGCAGGTGTGATGAACCCGGTTTTCCTTTTTGATGAGATTGACAAAATGGCTATGGATACACGGGGAGACCCTGCTTCCGCCCTTCTGGAAGTACTTGACAGTGAGCAGAATATGGCTTTCAGGGACCACTATATGGAAATCCCTTTTGATCTGAGCAAGGTCATGTTCATCACCACAGCCAATTCCGTGGACAATATCCCTGGGCCTCTGTATGACAGAATGGAGATTATTGAGGTTCCATCCTATACAGAGGAAGAAAAACTGCACATAGGCATGCTTCACCTTCTTCCAAAGCAGGCACAGGCCCACGGACTGAAAGCAGATGCATTGGTTTTCCCTGAAGATATGATGAGGAATCTTATTGAAGGGTATACCCGCGAAGCCGGTGTGCGTTCTCTGGAACGGATGATTGCGAAAGTGGCAAGGAAAACGGTGCTCACCATGCTGGATACCAAAGCTGAGAGCGTTGAAATTACGCCGGATGTTCTGCATGCTTATCTGGGGGCCGTCCGCTACACCAGAGAAATGCCGGAGAAAGAGCCCAGAGTCGGCATTGTGAATGGGCTTGCTTATACCGAAGTCGGCGGAGAAACCCTTGAAGTGGAATGTACGACCATGCCGGGCAAGGGTCACCTGCAGCTGACAGGCAAGCTGGGTGATGTGATGAAGGAATCGGCGGAAGCGGCATTCAGCTGGGTGCGCGCACATTCCGCGGCTCTGGGTCTGAATGAGAATTTCTATAAAGAGCTGGACGTGCACGTTCATGTGCCTGAGGGCGCTGTGAAAAAAGATGGGCCATCTGCCGGTGTGACGCTGATTACGTGCCTGACATCCGCGCTCACGGGTATTCCGGTGCGTCAGGATGTGGCCATGACAGGCGAGATTACTTTGAGGGGAAGGGTACTGCCGATTGGGGGCCTGAAAGAAAAGACACTGGCGGCATACCGTGCAGGTATCCGCTGTCTGATTATTCCCAAAGAAAACATCAAGGACCTGGAGGAGATCCCTGCACATGTCCTCAGCCAGTTCCGGGTGGTTGCGGCAGAACAGATTGAGGAGGTCCTGAAGGAGGCCCTGGTGCGCATGCCGGAAGGACTTTCCAGTACAGCAACAGACAAGGAGTAAAAACATGATGGAGATCAAACGTGCTGATTTTGTGATCTCGCTGCCAGAATATGGCAATTTCCCGGGCAAAGGTCTGCCCCAGATTGCTGTGGTGGGCAAGAGCAATGTGGGAAAGAGCAGCCTGATCAATCGGCTTACAAGGCGGAGTAAACTTGCCAGGACAAGCGCAACGCCTGGCAAGACACGTCTGATCAATATTTTTCTTCTCAATGAGACTTTTCATCTCGTGGATCTTCCCGGATATGGATTTGCCAAGGTAAACAAACAGGAGAAAGCCAAATGGGGGAAAATGATGCAGGGGTATTTCGAAAACTCCGAAGAACTTCTGCACGTATTCTGCCTTGTGGATATCCGTCATGAACCGACGCAGGATGATATCCAGATGAATACCTATCTTTGCCAGATGGGGATCCCGTTTACCGTCATAGCCACAAAATGTGACAAGATCAGCCGTGGAGCCAGGCAGAAGCAGCTTGCCCCGATCTGCAGAGCGCTTCTTGTACAGCCGTGGCAGGTGATCTGTTTTTCGAGTGAAGATGGAACGGGCCGGGACACTCTTCTTGATGAGATAGAAAAGATTCTTGCACCTGACCAGAACGAAAGTGCGGACGAAACAGAAAAAATATCAGAATAAGTTTGACAGCCTTTCCAAATAAAATCAACATGGAAAGGCTGTTTCTTTACAGTACTAATATATTCCCGTTTTCGACAGTTTAAGGAGCTTGAAACGGCTACAAACCCAATTATTTCAG
>CAMNGW010000304.1 GCA_946538615.1 uncultured Clostridia bacterium | reverse complement strand
CGCGCTCCCTGCCTTCGCGGAAACAGATCACCATGTATTCTTCTGGCAGTTCACCGGGATGTTCACAGTAATAGGAAAACATGGTGCGGAGAATATAATGGCATTTGGCCTCCTGAGCCTCACGCCAGGAGTCATGGTACACATGTTCAAACATGAATTCACGAAGACCGTCCATAGCAGTCTGAATCATATGGCTCATGCTGACATGTTCCTTATTCTGAGACTGGGAGATGACATCTGTGACCATGGTAGCAATACGTTTCGAGTGGGTATCACCAAGAACACGCAGAAAATCCGGCGGCAGTTCAAACGGCTGGAGAACATGGGCACGGAGGGCGTCATCCAGGTCGTGGTTGAGGTAGGCGATCCGGTCCGCAAACCTCACACATTCTCCTTCAAGGGTTGACGGTTTTTCAGCTCCGGAATGGCACCGGATACCATTGCGCACCTCAGCTGTCAGGTTCAGCCCCTGACCATTGTTTTCCAGCACATCAACAACACGTTCACTCTGGATATTGTGAAAGAATCCTTCGGGCATAACATCATCCAATGCGCGCTCGCCGATATGACCGAAAGGCGTGTGACCCAGGTCATGTCCTAATGCGATGGCCTCGGTAAGGTCTTCGTTGAGGTGCAGCCCACGGGCGAGTGTTCTTGCAACCTGAGTAACTTCCAGCGTGTGGGTCAGCCGTGTCCTGTAGTGGTCACCTTCAGGTGCTAAAAAAACCTGTGTTTTTCCTTCGAGTCTGCGGAAGGCTTTACAGTGAATGATGCGGTCCCGGTCCCGCTGAAAACAGGTACGGATATCATCTTCGCCGGTATCAACTTTTCTCCCGGCAGAATGTTTTGCTTTTTGGGCATACGGGGAGAGCGTCTGAAGTTCCCGCTCTTCAGTTTCTTCGCGAAGGTTCATCGGATCACCTGCTTTTGAAGGTATGTGTAAATGATTCCATTTTTTTTGAAAAAATCCTGCAGGATGCACAAAAAAAGCGGGATAACCCGCTTTTTTCTTCATCATGTTCTTTTATGAAAGCATGGCTGCGCCAATAATGCCTGCGTCACTTCCCAGTCTTGCAAGTTCAATGTGCGCACAGGGAAGATCTTTATAAAGGATATAATTGGGGAAGTCATTGCGGACGGCATCAAGCAGGAAAGAACCTGCACGGGCAACACCGCCGCCCAGCACAATGATTTCTGGATCGATGACATTAATAATATTGGCAACTGTCTGTGAAAGCGCTTTGATGAAGCGGCGGAAGACTTTCTCGGCTGTAGGGTCTCCTTCGCGCGCTGCATCTATGACGATACGTGCATTGACCTTTTTGAGATCGCCTTCACAGGCTAGCATCATTGAACTCTCCGGATGGCGGGTCAGCTGTTCACGGGCCATCCGGATGATAGCGGTAGCAGAACAGTAGCGTTCTACGCATCCGTGATTCCCGCATGTGCAGGGTTCCCCATCTAATTCCAGAATGGCATGTCCCAATTCGCTGCCTACACCGTGGGCACCGCTCCAGATCCGACCGTTAATAATAATGCCGGACCCGATTCCCGTACCGATTGTGATGAACACGCTTGAGGAAGAGCCTGCACTGACACCGGCAACCGATTCTGCAAGTCCAGCGACAGTTGCATCATTATCCACAAAAACAGGCTTATCAAAATATTTCCTGAATTCCTCACGGAAAGGAACATGTTTCCAGCCGAGGTTTGTGCAGTAAATCACTTCTCCTGTTTTTTGGTTTGCCACACCAGGGACACCTGCACCAATAGAAGCTATATCCAGGAGAGAATACCCGGAAGAATCAATCATCTCCTGGATGCAGTTTGCCATAGCATGGACCTGTTCAGAAAAAGGATGAGAGGTGTCGGTCACAAGCTCGCTGCGTTCCAGAATATGTCCTTTTTCATCAACCAGACCGATCTGAATGCCTGTGCCTCCAATATCAAGGCCAATACGATACATGGGGAAAACCTTCTTTCGATGTTATCTCACACTTTGAAAGCATTGCCATGAAAGACAATACACTATGGTAATCTTAGCACAAGTAAAACGTTCCGACAAGCTCAGCTGTTTCTTTCATGCATGCGGCGGTCGAGCTCGTGGGGCGCACTGTATCCGATAGATTTCAAAGAGTAATTTCTGGCAGCGACTTCGATAATGATTGCCAGATTTCGTCCCGGGCGAACTGGCGTAATACATAAGGGAAGATCCACATCCAGGATTTTTGTCCTGTCATCTTCCATGCCAAGACGGACATATTCTTTGCTTTCCTGCCACTTTTCCAGATGGATGACCATGTCTATCTTTTTGGAAGGTGCGACTGCACTGACGCCATACATGGCACGGATATCAATAATTCCGATGCCGCGTATTTCCATAAAGTCACGGATCATTGCTGGACAAGTGCCAATCAGGATATTGTCAGCTTCACGGCATATCTCTACCACATCATCTGCGACAAGAACATGACCGCGTTTGATGAGCTCAAGGGCGGCTTCGCTTTTCCCCACACCGCTTTCGCCAGTGATTAGGACGCCTACACCATAGACGTCAACAAGAACGGCATGGCGGGTAACACGGGGCGCGAGGGCACGTGAAAGATATTGAACACAATCAAAGGAAAAGTGCGTGGTGATCTCATCGGTGAGGAAAACAGCAATATTGTGCTCTTTTGCAGCATCAAGCATGTCTTCCGGAGGACGCATGCCCCGGCAGCAGATCACACATGGAATGTTGTAAGAAAAGTATTTTTCGTACATAGACCTGCGTGCTTCTGGCGCCATAGAATAAAGGTATGTCATTTCAACTTTTCCGATGATCTGCGGTCTCTCAAAGGCAAAATACTCATAAAAACCGCAAAATTGCATACCCGGACGGTTAAAGTCTGCGGCATGGATTTCCCATTCTTGCGTGGTAGAAGGGGACAGGCAGGTTAGATGCAGGTGCGATGCAAAAGCCTCCGCTTGAATCATATGGAGCACTCCTCATAGTATGTTGATACCCGGAAAAAAGAATTGTTATTGTCTGAAAAGTTCCGCATGCCCAGTCAAGTAGGAGATCACTCCGTCCTGTTCGTTCGAAAGCGTGACATCGTCAGTCTGACACAGGACCTCAGGGCGTGCATTCGCTACAGCGACAGATTTGCCTGAAGCAGTCAGCATGCTCAGATCATTCAGGCTGTCACCGAATGCAATTGTTTCTTTAAGATCGAAACCAAAATGATCGGAACAAAAAACAAGGGCGTTCCCCTTGGAAACGTGTAATGGATTCACTTCAAGAAAATAAGGTTTCGATGTTGTGATGGCTGCGCATGTCAGGAAGCGTTCAGAGGCTTCTTTACGCATTCTGTCAATCACATCGGGGTGTGCCATCATCAGGATCTTTGAAGTGGGGTGAGAATGAATGAACGACTTAAGATCAGGGCACAGCTTTCCTGTGAGAAATGAAGAGAGGACATATTCACGCGCATAATCTGATTCGTGGTTATAGAAGAAACTTGAACCATAGTAGGTTTGCATGTATACCCCGTATGTGTCCCCGAACTCGAGCATTTCATCTGCAACACTGTCCGGAAGGGTCTTGCGAAAAATCAGATTGCCGTTAATGTCCCATATTTCTGCTCCGTTGCAGGCAATATAAAATTCAACACAGGAAAGACGATGAATGTAGCCGTCCATACTTTCACGTGCCCGACCGCTGGCAGGTATGATGCGGATGCCCCGGGAATGGAAGTCCTGCAGAACGGAAACAGTCTGATCAGAAATGGTACGGTTGTCCCTGAGCAGAGTATCATCAAGATCAAAGACAATGTTTCTTATCATCTCGCCGGCCTCCTTCAAGCATATGGCTTGCCAAATGGCAACACAAGCTGATTATAGCAGATTCTGGCACAGAACACCATGTTTTTATCCATTCTTTTGTATACTGACAGTAATGAGCAGACGGGGTGTGATGTATTTCAATTAATGACAAGTCCTGTTTACCATTGTGAAGCGCTACACAGACTTGTACAATATGAATTCAGGTTTTATAATCCTTCTGGATCGCCCAAAAGGCATAATAAAATCATAAGGAGACAAGTGTATGGACCGTAA
>CAMNGW010000303.1 GCA_946538615.1 uncultured Clostridia bacterium | reverse complement strand
CGATTGACGGATTACTGAGCCTTCCAAGCGTCATCGGCAGCCTGGCGGATCGCAAGCACATCAACAAGACCTGCGGCTTTGACATCAGCCACGTAATCTTCCCATGTGTCTTCAATCTCGGCCTCGCCTGTCAGCCAGATGCCCCACCAGCTGTCGGTTACATTTGTTATAGCAGCCTGTTTGGTAGCAAGCGTATTCTGATCTTCCACAGTATACTTCATAAGGAATTGCGGATAATATTCCTTGTCCATATCAACACGGGCAATCGCTTCCTTGTACTGTTCGCGTTCTGCGAGAGCAAAAGCCATATCCTTCGCCATATCGATCTGTGTGGCGCGGCGGATATACATAGGTCCATTATCAGCAAAGGTGGAAGTCCACTTCCATGTGCCATTGTCTGTGTTGGCCTCTGCCGGCGGATCTTCTACTTTATAGTGATTGTCGCCAACCTTGGACACATTTCCTTCGGAGATGGAGCCAAAGAGAACCTGCACAGATACTTCAGGATCATAGAACTTATCAATAAACTTCATCGCAGCAGGGAGATTTGCACATTTTGCACTCACAGCTACGCGGTTGCTGGACATGTTCAGACCAGAGAAGTCATAGGTCCAGCGGGGTTCAGAGGTTGCAAGATCATCGATGTCATCTGTGAAGGGGCCAACGGGAATATACTGATCATAGAGAACGGGGCCGAACTTATCCGTCTCTTCCCAGCCAAGCACAACGCCCACGAGCGCATTGCCATTAGCATCGCCACGGGAGAGGGACTGGAACATGGAATAGTCATTGGTAATTGCATTTTCATTGATCAGATGTTCCGCATACAAGTCTGCCAAATAGGCCATCATAGCCTTGTAGCGCTCATCCACAGCGTAGTTCTTAATCGTGCCATCCTCAGCAAAGTAAGCGTCAGAGCCCCAGTTGACAAGCTGGATGCCCCAGGAACCGATCATGTTGGTCAGAGAATAAGCGCCGCCGAACCAGCCGTTGAAATCCATGGGAACTTCATCCTTAGGATCTCCATTGCCATTTGCGTCATTGTCGCGGAAGGCAATCAGCACATTTTTCAGTTCAGACAAAGTCTTTGGGGCTTCAAGGCCAAGATTGTCCAGCCAAACTTTATTGATGAACATTACACCATTGCAGTCCGGCCATTTGCCCTGGAACTTTGGTGTAGCATAAATTTTTCCTTCATAGGTCTTGGACAGTGCCAGCGTATCGGGCTCTTCCTCAAACATCGTGGTGATATTCGGGCAATATTCTGCAATCGCATCGGTCAATTCAGCAAAAAGACCATCATAGGTGCTATAATCGCTGTCTCCTGTTGCATTGATGAGAATATCAGGAATGTCCCCAGCTGCAAAACGGGTGGTCTTGATCTGGTTCCAGTCAGTGTAGATCTCTTCCCATTCAATCTCTACACCGGCTGCTTCCTCTATTTCCATGAGCCATTTCATGTCATAGACAGATTTGGTCAAAGGGTGCGCAATGAAAAGGCCGGTCAGCTTCACTTTTTCACCTTCAGCAGATGCAAAAGACATGGAGCAGAGAACCAGGACAAGCGCCATAAGAATAGTAAACGCGCGCTTCATAAAACGGTATCCTCCTTTATCTTTTTGTGACACCCAAAAGTGTATCTGGATGTCTTTTGACCATATTATACAGGCAGGGCCTTTCAGGCTACAATGGAAAAAATAGAAATTCCATGTATGATCAGGTATGTTATTGAGCAGGATTGAACAGGCTTCAAAATTGTATGATACATTGATTCCCTCTTGATTTTTCATGGTTATTTTCTATAATTTAATGGATTTATTTCCATTAAAAGATGGACATATATACAAATTCATGGACTTTTCAGAATCAAGGATGTGGCTCAAAATGGATTACAGTATTCTCGAACTCAATCCTGCCCGGCAAATCACACTATGCGGAACCAATTATTATCCCACCCCTGAGTACCATGTTGACCGTATTCTTCCGGAACATGATCTGATGTTTATGTATGAAGGTGAGTGGCAGATTGCTCAGGACGATGCTGTTTATACTTTAAAACCCGGTGATCTCTTGTTTCTGCATGCCGGTGGACACCACTGGGGAACAAGTCCATGTTCTGTAAATGCCAGGAATCTCTTTGTCCATTTCAGTGCCCTCGAGAGTGACCGTCACCATGTTTTCCTTTCCCCCCATGAGACCCATGCCTACGCCACAGGCAATAAAATCTGCATCCCTCCTCTGATCCATATTGGACTTGAAAACCAGATCACAGATCTTTTTTCCTCCATTATTTCTTTATACTGGTCCCACCAGGAAGACAGACACAGAAGGCTTTCCATCATGCTTTCTCTTCTCCTGAATGATCTTTCTTATGCTGCAAGAAGAAATTTCTCCACTTCCGAAGAATGGATCGTCAAACTTCTCTCCCTTTTCCATAATGATATGGCCCGTCTGTACACCCTCAACGAATGCGCAGAAATCACAGGAATGAACGTACGCACCCTGTCTTCCCGTTTTGCCAGGCTTATGGGAAAAAGTCTGCATCAGTATCAGGTGGACGAAAAGCTTGAAGGAGCATACAGTCAGCTGCGCACTGGTATGTATTCTGTAAAAGAAGTAGCTCTCACCTTCGGTTTTACAGATCCCTATTATTTCAGCCGTGCTTTCAAAAAGCATTTCGGTGTGGCACCCTCCAGAATCGTGCGCCGCGAACCAAGTTCCAATGTCAACCGCCCTCAGTTTGACTGAAATCGCTCATTGACGCATTTCCTTTCATCCTGTACACTTGCCCCTGGCACATACTTTCACTGAGGAGCTGATAAAATGATTGCACAATATCCCCCTATGGGATGGAACAGCTGGGACTGTTATGGTGCAGCTGTAGATGAAAAAACGGTCAGACAGAATGCTGATTATATGGCAAAATATCTCAAACCTTTTGGCTGGGAATATATTGTCGTTGACATCCAATGGTACCAGCCGACTGCAAACAGCCATGAATACGTCCCATTTGCAGATCTGTGCATGGATGAATATGGACGCCTGCAACCTGCCGTCAACCGTTTCCCATCTTCCGAAGGCGGAAAAGGCTTTAAGCCGCTGGCAGATTACATCCATTCTCTTGGTCTGAAATTCGGCATTCATATCATGCGTGGACTGCCGCGCATGGCTGCTCACAGGCATCTTCCGATCAAAGATTCCAGCATCCGTTGCGACGAAGCCGCCCTCGGAAATTCTATCTGTATGTGGAATCCGGATATGTACGGCCTGAAGTGCGAAGAGATTGCCGGAAAAGGCAACCCCGGAGAAGCTTATTACCGGTCCATTTTCACCATGTATGCCCAATGGGGGGTGGACTTTGTCAAATGCGACGATATAGCCCGGGAATATCCAAGGTGCGAAAAAGAGATCGAAACCATATCTGAGGCCTGCCGGCACTCGGGGCGTGATATGGTACTCTCGCTTTCTCCTGGTCCTGCGCCCCTTGAAAAAGCAGAGCACCTCAAGACATATGCCAATATGTGGCGCATTACGGACGATTTTTGGGATGAATGGCAGCCTCTGCTCAATATGTTTGAACGTGCAGAAAAATGGTGCATTCATGCAGGCCCTGGCCACTGGCCCGATGCAGATATGCTTCCCATCGGTGCCATCCGCCAGTGCAATGATCCTTCCAACTGGACCCATTTCACCTCAGCGGAATTGACAACTATGATGAGCCTTTGGTGCCTCATGCGTTCACCGCTCATGATTGGCGGAGAGCTGACAAAAATGGATGAGGAATCCCTGAAACTTCTTACCAATCAGGAAGTTCTTCAGATCGAGAGGCGCACGGGCTGTGCCCATCCTCTTTACAGAGACCAGGACAGCTGTGCATGGATTGCGCCCGAATTGGACACTGGTTCTGTTTATATCGGCCTGTTCAACCTTACCAATGAAGAAAAGCTTATCACGCTTCCCGGTCCGTATCTCCAGCATTCCACAGGTAAGGCACGTGAGCTGTGGACAGGCGCCACCGCACGGTACGATATCGCCTCTCTGCTCCCTCCCCATGGTGCAGCAATCTGGAAAATAGATTGACAGTAAAGGGTAGATAGAGCAGTGCAGAAATAGACAAACCCCACGTGAATTGCAGT
>CAMNGW010000302.1 GCA_946538615.1 uncultured Clostridia bacterium | reverse complement strand
TCAGGGCAGGTCATTTAAAGTATATCGTGGCATGGGATCCATGGCTGCTATGGCAGAAGGATCAAAAGACCGTTATTTCCAGGAAGACGCCAAGAAACTTGTACCAGAGGGTGTTGAAGGCCGTGTTCCATACAAAGGTCTGCTTGCAGATACTGTTTTCCAGATGATTGGCGGTCTGCGCGCTGGTATGGGATACTGCGGAGCACCTGATATTGACACGCTGCGCAGGGAAGGACAATTTGTACGGATCACCAATGCAGGTCTTCAGGAAAGCCATCCCCATGATATATTCATTACAAAAGAAGCGCCTAATTATTCCAGCCGCAATGCTGAATAAAATGTGACATGTCAGAAAGTTAAGCTGGTTGATATGTTTGGGCATTGACACGTATATGGATTTCCGGAGTAATAAAAAGGCTCCTCAGATTAAAAGCATTCTGAGGAGCCTTTTATTGACGGAACACAGTGCTTTTTGGCACGTAAATCCGCCAATGGAAGAAGGGGTATGCTTCATCTGAAACGCTGGCACATACTGCACATGGCCGTGTCAAAGCATGTGATATGAATGTGATGCATTTACCAATATGACCTGAGGAGCACCCAAGACGTGTAAGGACGCACCGGGAGAGCAGGGAGGAATTTTATAATCCACCGGATATGTCGCGCGCTGCGGGCCAGATGAAACGCGCAACTGTGACGCGAACGGGACACATGATCCTGCCAGTATAAACTGACGGTTCAATGATTTTTCCTGTTTTTTCAGGTATAATATAACGGAGGATGAAGAGCAACGAAGGATTGAATTCGAAAGAAGCCAGGTTGGTTCTGGATGACGAAACCAACATCACTTTGCAGAAAGTGACCTTTTCACGAACGGGTCATGGCAGAGGCATAGGATGGTCCCTGGACCCAGAAAGCTGACAGAACCAGGTCAAAGCAGGTGTGTATGGAACACAGCAACACAGAGGAGCGACGATGGAAAAAAGCAAGAGGTTCAGAAAGGACAGACGCTGTTACCGGCGGATGATGACAAAACACAAGGACCAGCGCCTCCGGCGCATGATTCGTCAGGAGCGCCGGTATGATCCCTACCGTGGCTATATTGACTGGGATTTTGCAGACGGCGTCTGGCAGGAGACTGGGAAGTACATCAAGTACCCGAAGAACAGCAATCGGCAGCAGTATCTGAAGAAGCTGAGCAGCCACAGGGTACGCAGGTATCCGTTTCTTCCTCCAAAAGGCAATCATTACCGTCGTGTGTTCGATTACTGGTGGGAACTGGACTAAGAGCATCTGTTTGGCGGGATCGGATGTGACATCATCGCTTGTGAAAAGAACGGCCGGTTCTGCCGGACGATGGAGTTTGGTCTGAAGTCTGCAACAGTTATACTGTCATTGTAAAAAATGAAACCTCTGAAATTCTGAAAAATATGGGACAAAAGTAAAACACCAGACAGGTTATGTCTGGTGCTTGGATTGTGAATAAGAAACGGTGTGCCTGTCTTAGTGACATTGGCACCATGTTGTGCTCTTTTTCTTTAAACCGGACTTCTTACTCGGCAGGAGCGAAGAATGTAATGGCTGTGGCGCCTGTCATAGCATCCTGAGCAAGCAGTGTGATGGGCGCGGTTTCAATGGAAAGTGTTGTGAAAGCTGCTTCATAACCGCCTTCGGTCTTGAAGGAGAGTGTGAGGCGATGATTGCCATCTTCTGTGCCAGGCAGAGCAAAAGTGATGACGCTCATAGCATCAGCAGCCAGACCTGTACCGGCAAGATTAGCTGTTTTATTTCCGGTGACATTGTCGGTAAGAACCAGTTCGGTCACGGTCTCGCCTGTTTTGTTGTACACTGTATAGGTGCCGACCTGTTCAGAGGCTGCTTTGGCTGCTTCGATAATAGCTTTGACATAATTGACAGAGTCAGCAAGGGTTGCACCGGAAACTGTGTCTACGAAAGCAGCAGCGTCAGCATCTGCAGTTGCAGCTTCAAGTTCAGCAATGGTTTTTCCAGCAACATATGCTTCAATAGCATTATAGCTGGCGGCAATCTGGGTGGTTGAACCGGCACGCTTCATGTTGATGGAGTAAAGTTCATTGTTGACGCGCTTGGAACCCAGCACTTTGCCTTCAGGATAATTCTCACCAAATGAACCGTCGCTGTTGGGCACACCGATCGCTTCGATGGTTTCAGAAGACTGGAGATACTGGAATTCATCAATTTTAGCGGCGAGAATGACATCACCCTGAACGACGGCGGTTACAACAGCAAAACAGCCTTTGCCGTGTGCTGCCGCATCAATCTGGCCGATTTTGATAGCAGGCGCTTCAGCTTCACCTAAGGCGGAGACTGCACTTGCAAGCATAAGGACAGCCAAAAGGACTACAAATGTCTTTTTCATAGAGACACCCCCGAAAAAGTATAAATATATCTCCTTTGTGGAGCAAAAAAATAATACCAATTTAAATTTGATTAGTCAAGACTATCGAGAACCGTGAGGGTACAGGTCTGTTTATGAACAGGCATGGTTTACAGATAATCAAAAAGGAAACATTATGTGATTCCGGGAGATGATGTATATGAAGCGTTGCCATGTAAGCAGTGGAATTGATCAGATCGGCGCATATACCGATTTGCTGGCAGACAAAAAAATAGGCCTGATGACAGGACCAACAGGTATCAATCATGACCTCAGGAGTACAATTGACATCATCAGGGAAATGAGTGATCTGACTGCTTTGTATGCTGTGGAACACGGTATACGGGGGGAAGTACAGGCAGGGGAAAAAGTTACATCCGGTACAGATCCGGATTCAGGTCTCCCGGTGTACAGTGCATATGGCAAAAACAGCCATTTTACCGATGAAATGCTGGATCAGTTTGACTGTCTTGTATTTGATATGCAGGATGTTGGAGCGCGTTTTTATACCTATATTTATTCCTTGTCCTATGCAATGGAAGCCTGCAGCCGGGCCGGCAAGTCAATGATTGTTCTTGACAGAATCAATCCAATCGGGGGCAGTAGAGTGTCCGGGATCTGTATAGAAAAAGAGCTGAATTCTTTTGTCGGGAACTATGGCCTGCCAACACAGTATGGGATGACCATAGGGGAATATGCAGGATTTGTAAAAGATTATCTTGGACTGAATCTCTCCCTTACGGTGGTCCCGCTGAAAGGCTGGGAGCGCTCTATGTACCTTGATGATACGGATCTGCCGTGGGTAATGACAAGCCCGAACTGTCAAAATCTGGATGCAGCCTTATGCTATATCGGAACATGTATATTTGAGGGTACCAATATCAGTGAAGGAAGGGGGACAACTGTCCCGTTTCAGGTTATAGGATCACCTTTTATTGACGGTGCAGCGCTGGAAAAGCATATGGCGCAAAAAGATACACCAGGGATTCATTTCCGTAGAATGAGTTTTGTTCCGACGTTTTCCAAATACAAAGATGAACTTTGTCATGGGGTCCAAATGCATATACTGGAAAGGGAACAGGCGGACGTTTTTGGGGCGGGCCTGCTTTTGCTGGATACCATTCGGGAAATGTATCCTGACAAACTGGAATTTTTACACTATCCGGAAGATACACGGTACACTTTTGATAAACTGCTTGGTACACAGACATATCGTACAGGTGCACAATCTGTTACGGAGGTTCTGGCACGTGCCGGAGTGGAATCAGAAAAGTTCAGAAAGATGCGTCAGAAATGGCTGCTGTACTGAAAATGGCATCCGCTCCTATGCTTTTTCAGGAGCGTGTCAGCGCATAGCGTGATATGCGACATCTTTATCAACCTGTATTTTGCGTATGGCGTCCTCAAGACGGAGCCCCCGGCATACCCATTTCAGGCAGGCAAGCGCATCTTTTTCATTGCCCAGTTTGTCTTTTGCGATATCCCATGCAGTCTGGGAGCAATGCGAAATAAGGTCTTCTCTAGAAACACGGGACCAGGGATCAATCCCACCGGTTTTTAAGGCACTGAAAGCCTTGAAGCTTTTGTTTTCCTGAAGATAGAAGTTGCAGATCAGTTTGGCACAGGTTTCCTTGACGTGATATTTTTCTGCATAGGCAGTATATTCAAGTGGAAAAGGCGCAAGGTTCAGATTGTCAGGAATATCATATGACACGGCGGACTGACGATGTTTTTTGGCCGGCTGATGTTCAAT
>CAMNGW010000301.1 GCA_946538615.1 uncultured Clostridia bacterium | reverse complement strand
CGGTTGGGAACCGCCGATTGGGGACCTGCAGTGGACAGATGAAACAGGAGATTACGGACCCAGTAAATTCAAGGATATCACAGTTTTTGATAATGATATCTATATGGCTTTTGACAGGACGCACGGACGCATTTTTGGATATGATCCTCAGGGATCGCTTCTGTGGGTCTTTGGCACAAAAGGAAACAGCGAAGGCGCTTTCCTCGGTGCGGTTGCCATTGATCACATGGGCCACGATCTGTACTGCCTTGATGAAAATGAAAACAGCATTACAGTTTTTACACCGACTGATTACGGTGCGCTGATTTACAAGGCAAGTGATGAGTACCTCAGCGGGGATTACGAGATGTCTGCTGAAACCTGGCAACAGGTTCTGAACCTGAATGCCAACTATCCTTTGGCGTTTGTGGGCATTGGACGCGCCCTGATGCGTCAGGACGACTTTGCTGGCGCCATGTCCTATTTTAAGATGGCGCATGACAGACAGAACTACGGCAGAGCGTACCGCTATTACCGCAAAGATCTTGTGGAACGGTATATCGGTTGGATCGTACTTGTAATTGCTGCTCTTCTGATAGTGCCCCTCATTGTCAGAAAACGGAAACAGATGTGGGAGGAGGTGGAAAGCCATGACAAGCTCCGTCCGGGCAAAAGGACAGCGGTTTGACAGATACCGTGAGACACTGCGCTATGGCTTGTATGTGATTTTTCATCCCTTTGATGGGTTCTGGGACCTTATTCACGAAACCCGCGGGTCACTGGGTGCGGCACATACCTTTCTGATTCTCTTTCTTCTGACCCGGGTGCTGAAGCTGATGTACACCAATTTCCAGTTTATCACAGCTCCGATCCAGTATATTAATATATATGAACAGTGTGCATCTCTTCTGCTGCCTTTTCTGATTCTGTGCCTGTCCAACTGGGCGCTTTCCACGCTCTTTGACGGCAAAGGCAGGTTTAAAGATATTTACATGGCAATGTGCTATGCGCTCCTGCCTTATGTGCTCATCCAGCTTCCGCTGATCCTGATCAGCCATATGATTTCCTTTGATGAGGGGGAAATCTATTCGGTGCTGATGAGCGTTTCCGTCATCTGGTGCGTGCTCCTTGCTTTTGTCGGGCTCATGGAGGTCCATGATTATGGCCCTGGAAAAACCTTTATTTTCCTGTTTGCTACAGTGTTTGGCGCACTGGTGATCCTTTTCCTGATTCTGGTGTTTTTCTCCCTGCTCAGCGATGCATACGGATATTTTGCAAGCCTGTACAGAGAGATCGCCTTCAGGCTGTACTGAGGAGGGGTGAGCGATGAAAAAACAAAAATCCCTTCTGAGGCGCCTGATCCCATGGATCATCTTTGCTGCGGCGCTTGCATGTCTGGTTATCTTTGTAGGCATTCCCCTGTACGGCACGCAGGAAACAAGAGATATCCCGAAACCTGAGATCTTTTTCCGTGATGAAGCGGTGAAGGCAGCCAAACTGGAAAATGAGAGTCTGCTCCTTGAAATGGACGGGGAAACGACCCAGTTTACCCTTACAGAGAAGAAAACCGGAAGAGTATGGCGCTCCAATCCGGAGAATGCTGCTTCTGACCCGATTGCCGTCTCAACCAATAAAGCCGTTCTTCAGTCCACTCTGATCGTGACATATTCCTCCACAAGCGGAACCATTGATTTCAATAATTTCCAGTATGCAGTGAATAATGGCACGTTCCAGATTGAACAGCTTGAGAACGAGCTCCGCGTGCACTATGCTATAGGACGGATTGAAAAAGTATACCGCATTCCACAGGCTATCACATCGGAACGCTTCAATGCGTTTATGGATGCCCTGCCCAACAAGGATGCAAAAAAGGTCAAGAACGTTTATACGCTATATAAACCGGACAAAGTGGCTGTAGCGGATAATCGTGAGGATCTGCTGGCGCTGTATCCTTCGCTTGAAGAGCAGGAGATGTATGTGCTCAAATCGGACACATCCACCAACAACAAAGCCAAAATGGAAGACTTCTTTGAGGCTGCTGGCTATACGCAGGAGGATTATGAACTTGATCTTCTTAATGTAGCGGGTGCTTCTGAAAACAACAGTCCGGTGTTCAATGTCACGGTGGTCTATCGCTTTGAAGGGGATGACTTCATTGTTGAAGTGCCTTATCAGGAGATACGCTACCGGGCTGACTATCCCATTACCTATGTGACGCTGCTTCCGATGTTCGGCGCAGCAGGCACCGACCAGGAAGGATACATCCTTGTCCCCGAGGGCGGCGGCGCACTGATCCATTACAATAATGACAAGCTTTCCCAGAACAGCTATTATGCCAATATGTATGGATGGGATTATGGCAGTGAACGCCGGGAAGTGGTTTCTGAAACCAAAAATACCTTTCCTGTCTTTGGCATGACGGGCAAGGAAGGTGCTTTCCTGTGCCTGATTGAAGGAGCACAGAGCTACGCCGGCGTACAGGCAGACATTGCCGGCAGGACGAACAGTTATAACAGTGTCTCGGCCAAGTATAACGTCCTTCATTCGGACCGCTATAATGTATCTGCCAAGACGGCCAAGCTGGTGTACATGTTTGAACAAGATATGCCGGCGGATACTGTGAAGCAGCGCTACCGTTTCTTTGATACCCAGGACGTGTCGGAGCTGGCCGTGGCATACGGGGATTATCTGCGTGAAAAGAATCCTCTGCTTGCCTCAAAGACTGTATCGGAGCATGCACCTGTCTCGGTCGAGCTTGTCGGTGCTATTGATAAACGTGTAGTCAGGCTGGGCCTGCCTGTGAACGCAGTGGTCTCCACAACGAATTTCAATCAGGCCTCAGACATCCTCTCGGATCTGAAGACCAGCGGTGTGACTGACTTCAGTGCCCGCATCAGCGGATGGGCCAACGGCGGCGTGTCCCAGAAGGTGCTCAGCCGGGTCAGGCCTGAAAATGTGCTGGGCGGAGAAAAAGGTTTTGAAAAGCTGATCAGCAATGCGAAGGCCCTGGATGTGCCTGTGTACTTCGATGGCGTTTCTGCCTTTGCCTACCGTTCAGGTCTTCTGCAAGGGTTCTTCCCGTATTCGGATGCAGCCCGTTTTACGACCCGGGAACAGATCAAACTGTATCCGTACTCAGTGGTTTATTACAAGTCTGATGATTTCTATGATCCCTATTATCTTGTGAAACCTGCCTATGCCAGGGAAAAGGCGGAGAATCTGATCCGCGCCCTTTCAGATAAGAAAGCATATGGTGTAGCTTTCCGTGATGTAGGCTATATCCTGTCGGCGGATTACAATCCCAAAGATACGGTGACCCGCGAACAGGTCAAGGCCATGCAGATCGAACTGACGGAGAAAGCCCATCAGGCCGGTGAGAAAGTCATGGTCAAAGAGGGTTATGATTATATCGTGCCCTATGCTGATTTCATAACAGATATGGATCTCAATGGCATATCTTATTCCATTCTGGATGAATCCATTCCGTTCTTTCAGATGGCCATACATGGCGCTGTGGACTACACCGGTCTCCCGATCAATCTTTGTGAAGACTGGGAGACAGAGTTCCTCAGATGTGTGGAATATGGTGCAGGTCTCAACTTTACCTTCATGGCAGAGGAAGGCAAGATTGTCCAGGAGACAAACTATACCAGTCTCTACGGTGCTTCCTATGCATCATGGGCCGATAAAGCAAAGACTTTGATCCTGGACTACCAGAAGGCAACAGAGGGGCTCAACAGGCAGCGCATAACGGGACATGAAACCGTTGCAGATGACGTCACCGTAACCGTCTATGCCGATGGCACCCGGGTCTATGTCAATTATGCCATGGAAGATTATATCTCTGGAGATGTGCGGGTGCCTGCCCGCAGCTACATGGTATCAGGGGGTGAGGGCAAGTGAATAAACGGCGCGACAAATGGGGGCTGAAAGAGTCCATACTTACCTTCATTCCAGGCAACAAGGTGTTTGGAAGCATGCGTTCAAAGAATGCCCGCAAGGGTGTGCTGTTCATCCTTCCTTTCATCATCGGTTTCCTCGTATTCATGCTTAAGCCCATGGTTGATTCCATGGTCATGAGTTTTTCGGATGTCAAGCTCATTGTCGGACAAGGCTACAGCAAGACATTCAATGGACTTACCAATTACAAATATGCTTTCGGTGTTGACCCATACTTTAACCAGTATCTGGTTGAAGAAATCA
>CAMNGW010000300.1 GCA_946538615.1 uncultured Clostridia bacterium | reverse complement strand
AAATGAAATCATTCTGACGGCTGCTCTCTGTTTTCTTTTTTACAAAGAATACGATGCCCGTGAGCCATGGAAGAAGCATATTGCGCTTATTTCACTCGCCCTGGCAGCATCCCTGAAACTCGTTCCTGCTGTATTGGGCATCCTGCTGGTATACAAGAAAAAATTCAGGGATATTCTTTTCCTTGGCTTATATACTCTCCTTTTTGTGTTTTTACCTTTCTTATGGGTAGAAGGCGATATAGGAACGAATATCCATGCTTTTCTTGAAAATCTCCGTCTGCACGCCGATGCTTACGCCAACGGCAATCTGGGTCTTACACAGCCCCTTGTTTTTGCACTCCCCTTTACCATTCCCGGTTTTGTAAATTATATCCTGGTCGCTTTCTCTGCGCTCAGCGCTTTGAAGCTTGAGCGCTGGCAGCGCTGCATGCTGCTCATGCTCGCCATGATTCTCAGTACGGGACAGCAGGGAGATTACACGCTGATCCTGCTTTTCCTTCCAATGGTCCTGCTCTTTAATGAAACAGCCTCTCCTTCCCATATCCCATGGATCATCTGTTTCGTGCTCCTGCTCTGCCCGGCTCAGTATGACATTTCCGTTTCAGATGCCATTAATGTAAACAATATCCGTGTCGCCAACACGGTATGTTCTCTGATGTATCTTTATCTGATCTGCAAGGGCTTGTTTCTCCTTCCCAGAAAAAAGGCATAAAATAAACCGGTGATCATCACCGGTTTTCTTATGCCTTTTCTTCCTGTCTTCCCCATGTTCCGCTATTTGCTTTTTCTCCGGATTCTATGGCAATCAGACCCAAACGCTGCCTTTCCTCCGGTTCAAACGCCCTTATACCCGTTCCCCGTCCTGCAAGCTCTGTAACACGCCCAGTTCGTCTCTCATCGTTTCCCACTGCCCGCTTCTTTATTGCCTTTTTCAATGAAACGCTCAGAAAAAGTCAAGTTTGCAGATAAGAAAAAACCCTTAGGAAACTATTTATTCCAAAGGGTTTTAGCTCAAAGCTGATAGGCGGATTTGAACCGCCGACCTCATCCTTACCAAGGATGCGCTCTACCGACTGAGCTATATCAGCACAGGCAACGAACGGTATATTAGCATATTCATTCTGAAAAGGCAATACCTTTTTTTTATAATATATCCTTATGCTGCCTGAATGTTCTTTCGTCTGTACGCCTTGTTTTATTATATTATCTCTGCGGAACATAAATGCAAAAGGCAGTAAAAGCCTGATCTTTCCTGTTCCGGAAAGCGGAATGGCTCATGGCTCTTCAACAATATGTTCAAGCCAGACACTGTCAAGATAATCAACCCGCCTGCGCAGAAAACGCATAAGAAAATCCACTGATTGGGCATGTGTGGTTCCGGATTCCCTGTCATAGCCGGAAACAATGCTCTCCGGCCATCTCGTAAAATTCATCTCACAGGAATCTTCAATCTTTGCCAGTTCATTCTGAAGAGAACTGAAATCCCCTGTACCCTCTTTTTCACCCAGGAGGACCGCAAGCGCCGGCCGTACCGTCTGCAGATAAGTGGCCCGGAGAAGTTCCTTGAATTCTTCATGGGCATACAGCGCACGGTACAGATTCGTTTTTTTCGTTGTGTATGTGACAACATAATCTCTTTCAGGCAGGCGGCCAAGTCTGAAATTCTCTGCAGTGATATTGCCAAAGGATAAATCATAGTCCCATATAGGGCCTGCATAGATTTTGCCGTCGACGAGATCAGAATCTTTGAAATAAAATTGGCTCGAGGCAAATGCATCATAATTTTTACTGATTTCTTCCATCCACCATTTCAGTGCAAAAGATGGAAGATCAATGTAGTCGGAATAATACATTCCGGTGTCTGGACTCTTTCCATCTTCCGAGAGAACCGCCTTATGGAAATCGGAGAAACGTTTCCCGATATAAGCCACCTGTGCACGTGTAGAGTATGTAGGTTCTTTGATGGTTACGGATAAGCCATTGGATGTACGGAAGCCATTGAAAACATGGTCCGTGAAACGATAGGTTTTCTCTATCTCAAGAATATACCCTCCGGTGATATCCTCAGGGTCACGCGGTATCGCATATCCCCTGAGCATCTGCAGACCCTCTGTGTCTGTTTCCTTGATTTTCCTGAATGCTGAAACATCTTTTTCATTGACCGCTTCTGTGGTTTCTTCAAGATTCGCAATGGCAACGCGCTGTTTTCCGATCTGTATTTTCTCCGTAATCAGATATAAACCGTTGTAGTTCCCATTTATATAAACGTCTGCCATCTGACAGTCCAGAGCATAAGGTATGCCAACAGCTTTCGCGAGCTTGAGCATCATCTGGTTGCGCATCTGGCTCAGATCCAGCCAATTTGCCAGCAGGATCCAGGTTTTTGCCTTCCCCATGCCGCTCAGATTGGCTTTTTCTTCCAGTTTCAGCTGATAGGGCTTCTTGGAGTAGGCAAAGGTGGAATTGCCTCTGCCTTTAAAAGATGTGAGTCTTCCATCATAACTTACACGGCCATCTGATTCGACATAGAGAACTTCCCCGTCTGTAATTTCACTGTCCTTGCTTTTGTTCACCTCATTCAGGTAGCGCTTGCGCACCGTCAGGTGCACAGAAGGAAGAGGAGAGCCCTGAAGAATGCTCAGTGTCCCCGCCATCTGCCTGCCCTTGGCATTATAAAACTTTTGTTTTTTGCCCAGGCAGGATGAGAGATCATTGACCTCACCGCTGCGGATGTATGTGTCCCCTATCCGGATGACGTCCTGCCCGGAGAATGTAATATAAACCTTTGAGATATCCCAATTGCCCGGCAGGTACAGCGTATGCTTTTCATTCACATACCGGCTCTGCACTGAGACAGTCCGCCCGTCTGTTTCATAGCTGGCTGTGACTGAAAAAGACGCCTGTGCCACAACATACAAAGACAGCAGCAGGATAGAGAAACTCAGCCAAACATACAGTTTGTGCATATGTCACCTCAGATTACCGATTCCAAGAATTTCAGATGTTCTGCGCGGCGCCGTGGTTCCGTTCCCTGTTAAGTTCCCAATTTTATTCAGTCTTTCGCCCATAAAAATCAGAGCAGATGTATGTCCGCCATCAAGATTAAATGCCTTTTTACAGCCCCTTGCAAGCATAAGGCAGCCAAGGTCGTCCAGTGAGATTCCTTTCGAATCCTTAAGCCTTCCCTGACAGACAACAACAAGATAATGATTTTTCCCGATCTCCCCGATCGCTGTCCGCGGCTCTTTGTTTGTCCGGGTTTTGGTTCTGAGAAGGCGGAGTTTTCCATCATTTATAAGAATAGGCCCAAAGGCAAGCACATCTCTCGCACCCAGGGCAAGTGCTGTTTTTCCGTCCAGTGCACCGGCCCTGTCCAGCTGAAAAAGGCCATGCTCATTCAATGTCAGCGTATCCAGCGGGGGAAGTGCGGTTCCCGTCGTTTTCTGGTTCAGTTCCTCAATCAGCTCACCATTCCGTATAATCAGGCCAACCAGCATATGATAGACTATACGGTACTTGTAATAATCGGCATTTATCGCCAGAATCGTCCCATTCTCCTGGGCGATGGCTTCTGGTCTGACTTCTTTCCCGTTTGTGCTGCGGATCACGCGCCATGCATCTGCTCCATCCTTGCGTTTCACATCCGCTTCAAACCAGATGAGCCCGGGTTTTGCATGTCTTGTCACCAGTATCCTGAGCTGATCAGAGAGATACATCCACTGCCCGTCCTCTTCCTGACGCAGAACATATTCCCCTTCAGGCAAAAAACCTTCTTCATCCACTTCAAGGTCCAGCGCCACATCAGAAGGTTCCCCATAAGCTTCCCTGTATCGCTCTTCCAGGTCCGGAAGCTCCGGAATCGTGACGTTTCCGGTCCTTGCATCCACGATTTCAGGCAGCTTAAAAAGGTATTCGTCTTCCTTCTGCGTTTTTAATCTGTAGCCCGGATCTGCAGCCGCATTGGCGCAGTACTGTGTAAAAATAAGGAGGTAACTGTGGATTACCTCCTGCTTCGAATAAACGACCAGTCTTTCAGGCTGAAGGATGCGGATCTGTGAAGCGATCCGGGAAAGATTTGTTTTTGTAGCCCAGTGCCGGTCCAGAGCTTCATGATTCAAATGCTTGCTCTGGATGCTGCTGAATCCCAGAAAAGTGACTTCTGTCAAACCATGCTCTGAGAGCATAGCACGGACCCGGTTCTGCTTCTTCTCACTGGTTTTCCACAGGATACAGACTGTGCC
>CAMNGW010000299.1 GCA_946538615.1 uncultured Clostridia bacterium | reverse complement strand
GAGAATATTCAGCTTGTGACCCGGCGCGGCTTTTATGACATGGATGATCTTGTATCCAATACCATCGGGGGGATCATCGGTCAGATCCTTTTCATGGTTTTCGGCTATGTCGTCACGCATCCTTCGTGGAGAAAAGAGCTGGAAGGCTACAGAAGGTGGAAAAGAAACGCAAGGCGCAGGACGTTATATCCTTTTGCACGCAAAATGGGGCTCACCCGGACCACACTGTACGCTTCGGACGAAGAAACCGTATGGGATTTTTACGTGATGAAGCTGGGGTTCCGCTTAAAACGCCAGATCGTTCCAGTGGACAGTCCAAAGACGGATATGCTTCTTGAAATGGGGAAGCTGCAGGTAGAAATCCATTGCACCAACGGTGAATCGGTGACACGCGAACAGGAATTGTGCATGGCCTGTGCCCACCTTGCCCCGGTTGTGCACAGGCTTCACAGCAATGGCATTGAAACGTCTGAACCAGAGCAGGATATATATACGGGCCTCAGATGTATCCATTTTCAAGGACCCGATCAGATCCGGATCACTGTGATCGAGGAGAGAGTATGAAGAGCTTTTCTGTTTGGCTGTGCTTGCTCCTTGTGCTGTCTCCGTTAGTGTGTCATGCTCAAAACTGGTATGCCGGTTCTTCTTTGGATGAACTGGCATCTTCAGCTTTTATGGTCAATGAATATACAGGTGATATCCGTCTGACTTTTCTGGGGGACTGCACCCTGGGAGGGGAAGAGAAAACCCGCAGCAATCCATATGGCTTTTTCCGAACAGTTGCCCAGAGAGGCATGAGCTATCCTTTCCAGTCTTTGAAAGAGGTCACAGGAACGGACGATCTGACCATTGCCAATCTTGAAGGCATTCTCTCGGACCGGAAACTTATCCGTGAAAAGAAAAAGTTCAATTTTCAGGGTGAGACGGCATATACTGAAATACTGGAAAAAGGCAGTATAGAGGCAGTGGGCCTTGCCAACAACCATTCCCTTGATTATGGATATGAGGGCTATAAAGACACCATACATGCGCTTGACAGGGCAGGGATTGGCTGGTTTGGCAGAGACGAACCGGCCATATGGTGCTCACCTTCTGACATACGGATCGGATTTGTAGGTGCACTTTTTAACCTTTCGGGGCAACGCTCCAGCGTACTCCAGAGACAGGTAGAAGAACTCAGAAATCTGGGATGTGCCTGTGTCATTCTTGTGATGCATGCAGGAACGGAATACAGTGAAAAACCAGATGCGCATCAGAAGCAAATTGTACAGAAGGCGTACCAGTGCGGGTGCGATCTTGTTGTCGGACATCATCCGCATGTTTCTCAGGGATTCACCTTTTACAAAAACATGCCTGTTGCGTACTCCCTGGGCAATTGTGTTTTCGGCGGCGCCATGTATCCGAAGGAAAGGGACGCGATAATTCTGCAGGCTGTGATATCTTTTGAAGAGGGGGAAATGCGGGGGATTCAGCTCCGGTTTTATCCCATAGCCATTACTGGACATTCGGAGCACAATGATTTTTCCCCCCGTTTACTCAAGGAAGAAGATGCGCAAAGAGTCCTGAAAAAGATGGAAGAAAGTACAGGCGGAAAACTGAACTGGAACGGCATGCATGCGTCACCTGAAGAATAGTGTTTATGAGAGAAGGGTAAGGAATATGCTCAGTGCAAAGTCTTTCCTTGGCATTTTTATTTTGCTCGTCTTTATGCTGGTACGCCCGGCTATGGCAGAAAATACGGTTTTCAGGTTCGAAAAGGGTACAGGACAGATTTTTGAGGGAGAACAGGTCCTGTGCGTGCTCGTGAGGCAGGGGGACGCGGAAACAGGGGAAGTGACATTTGTTTCTTCGAATGAGAAAACAGCTGTGGTCGATGAAAAGGGCTATGTCACAGGGCTGAGCAAAGGAAGAACAACCATCTCAGCCATTCTGAGCACCGGAAAGAGAACATACCGTACGCAATGGAACCTGACTGTTGCCAGGAAGGTGACCCATCTCGCTGTCAGTGCGGGCAAAGCCCTGCTTTGTTCTTCCAGTGATCCGGTGCTGAAAGGACTTGTGAGCGGAGAAAACGAACTGCCTGTGCTTGTGCTTCCTGTAAGGAAGAGTTGCACGCTTCAGGTTTCTGCGTTGCCAAAGGATGCTACCGACAGAAATGTGGAAGTGACCAGCAGTGATTCCGGGATCATACGTGTAAACGGCACTGGTCTTACAGCTGTTTCATGCGGCGAAGCAATTGTTTCTGTCAGGAGCCGTCAGAATCCTGAAATCATGGAAAACATTCTGGTCTTTGTTACTCAGCCTGTCACAAGAATTGAATTGACTGCGGCCGAAAAGCAAATTTACGTCGGCGGGCAGCTGAAAGTGGAAGCCAGTCTTCTGCCGGACAGTGCTTCCATAAAAAATGTGACCTATTCTTCTTCGGATGATCGGATTGCTTCTGTAGACGCACAGGGAGTTATTACAGGATATAAACGCGGGAATGTACGGATTACTGCAACGGCAGCAGACGGAAGCAGTACACGTGCAAGCATCGCACTGCGCGTTATGCAGAAGGCCACAGAGATCATGCTTGACAGGAACGAGCTCACGCTGGATGCCGGACGGAACGCCATGCTGAAGGCCACGGTCCTTCCGCGTGATGCAGATGACAAGAGCGTCATCTGGTCTTCAATGGATGAAAGTGTCGCGACAGTCAATGCACAGGGCCGGGTGTATGCCATAAAGCTTGGCGAGTGCGATGTCATTTGTACCAGTAAAACAGACGGACACGTCATAGCCAGTGCGCATATCATTGTCCAGCAGCCTGTAACGAAAATTGTTTTTGATGAAGAAATGTCTGTCTATATGGGAGAAACAGGCAGACTCGTCTGGCATGTTGAACCTGAGGACGCCACAAATCCGGCTGTTGCATTTACCAGCGGCAACAGAAACATTCTGACGGTTGCTGAAGATGGCACAGTAGTTCCTTTAAAAGTTGGAGAAGCGTATGTCAACGCCGCAAGCACTGACGGGAGCAACCGCCATGCAAGAGTAAAGGTCAAAGTTCTTCAGCATGTAGAGGGCGTACATATGGTCCGCCGCAATGCGTATATTGATGTCCGTGAATCAGCTAATGCGGGGGCGAGACTCGAACCGGAAAATGCAAGCAATAAACATATGACCTGGAGCAGCGCTGATGAAAGCATCGTTAAGGTATCAGGGGACCTGAACCGTGTAAGGTTGACAGGCGTGAGCAAGGGCGAAACCGTAGTTACGGGTGTTACAGCAGATGGAGGATTCGAAACCAGCATTCAGGTGAAAGTTGGAAGCTATGATAAGACTCTGCAGCTCAGGAGCTTTACATGGGACGGGAAGGGGCTTTTCAGTCTGCGTGTGAGGAACGCTGGAAATGTCACTGTGACAAAGATAACGGCCCATATCCAGTTCACTGATAAAAATGGACAGCCTGTTGCGGTGAATACCCAGGACGGATCCAATGAAATCACAGCTGTATGGACAGGAACGCTTAATCCGGGTGAGACAACAGGCAAAAAAGCCTGGAAAATGAACACATATAAGGCGCCGGATATGGGGACAACCAAGGGAAAGGTCATTCTGACCAGTTTCCAGATCGAGGATGACTGGGTAAAAACCATCCGGAAAAACAATCAGCCTGTTTCAGAATGGTAACAGAGGAGGTCCTGCTTTGTGAAACAGAGAATCATAGGTATGCTTCTGGTTATTGTTTTTCTGCAGCTTGCCGTGGTTCCGGTTCTTGCAGATGATGAGACGATCCCACAGGAAGCTGGCAGCTATTATGTTTATACCGAGAACGGCAAAGGCCTGAATGTGCGGGGAACACCCGGCGGCAAGATTGTCGGAAACCTCAAGTATGGCACAAAAGTTTTTGTGGTTTCCTTTGCGGATGCTTCCTGGGCCGTCATTAATTACACATATGACAAGCAGGGTTTTGGCAAGGGTGAATATACAGCCTATGTGAGCAGGCGCTTTCTGACCAGAACGAAACCTGCGGCCAGACCTGCACAGCCAGCAGCCCGAACGACTGACCTTCTCTCTGATATCAATCAGGAATATCTCAGTGCCAAAAAGGTCGAACCCTACAAGGTCTCCCTGAGACCGACACGGACCAGCGGCTGGGTAAATATGAGATGGGCACCCAGCAAAAGTTCCCCTCTTCTGGCGACTTACAAAGCCAATGACCAGCTGCTGGTCCTTCAGGAGACTGACCAATGGCTGCAG
>CAMNGW010000298.1 GCA_946538615.1 uncultured Clostridia bacterium | reverse complement strand
TGGTTCCTTTGACCGCTACAAAGTCCTTATCCTGCTGTCTGTGACCCTGCGTTTCCTTTCAGTCATGATTCTTGTTCCGCGCCTTCAGAATGACAGAGAGGGCAGTCCTGAAGCATTCTTCCGGGACCTTGTCACCCATTCGAGAGCCCGTCTGAACCAGTTTTTCTTAAAATGACCACAGAAGAGTCCTGAACAGCTGACAGGAAAGCCGTAAGGTGCACGCTCGGGAAGATTGCGTTCTGTCTTCTCAGAATAATACCTGCAGATCCTGCTGTATTCCTCCATGCTCCTGTTCAGGATGTACGGTCATCTTTTTCAGGCAGTATCCTCCTGCCTGCTGATAGTGAAAGGAGAAAACGATACATGCCTGAAAGCAGACAACACCTTCAGCGTCTGGATGCCTGGTGTCAGGAACTGAGACGTCAGATCTTTGAGCCCTGCGGCACCGTATCTTTCCGCGGCCACTGTACCATGGAACGGCTGACGCCCGGGCAGGCAGTCCTCCGGCCCTCTTTTCCTGTCCCGCCGGGGACCCATTGGGGAAAATACCGTGAATACGGCTGGTTTTCTGCAAAGATCTCCGTTCCTGCCGCCTGGAAAAAAAGAAGGCTCGTTCTTCACAGCGGCATAGGCGGAGAACAGCTTGTCTATATCAATGGCAAAGCAGCCGGGTCCATCGATAAGCAGCATACCTGTCTGACGCTGTCCCGCCATGCCGAACAAGGCATGATGGACATTCTGATTGAAAGCTATGCCGGCAATGGTGCAAGACTTGAAAATTATGGGCCCTGTCCCCCGGAGAGACAGCCCCTCCCGGAAACTGAACCGTGTCAGTGCTGCGTAAAAGAATCTTCATTGTCTCTGGTCTGTGAAGAAGCCTATCAGCTGTTCATGGATGTGGACACACTGCTTCAGCTGAGCAGGACCCTTTCTGAAACCAGCCTGAGAAGAATGAAGATTGCCGAGGCTCTGGATTCTTTTACCCATACTGTTGATTTTGAACTGCCTCGCAGAGAAAGAATGGAGACGTACCAGCGGGCCAGGGAAATGCTCAGGCCCCTGCTTGCATGCAGAAATGGCGATACTGTTCCTGAGTTCCATATCCTGGGCCAGTCTCATATTGATCTGGCCTGGCTATGGCCCATGGAGGAGACGTTTCACAAAGCTGTGAGGACCTATTCCAACCAGCTTGCCCTGATGGACGAATATGAAGAATACCGTTTCCTTGCCTGTGAACCGGCTCTGCTCGAAATGCTGCAGGAATCAGACCCGGAAGTCTTTCAGCGGCTCATGGGGAAAATAAAAAATGGGCAGGCCGTTCCCGATGGTGCTTTCTATGTTGAATGCGACACCAATATTCCTTCTGGTGAAAGTCTGATCCGTCAGCTCAAACTGGGTACTGAATGGTTCCGTGAACATACCGGGACGGACAGCCATGTGGCATGGCAGCCTGATACCTTCGGTTTTTCTCCCTGTCTGCCCCAGCTTCTCCGTGGATTCGGTGTAACGTATTTTGCTACACAAAAACTCCTCCGGGCGGACCCGGAGTGTGAAAGATTCCCTTTCCAGGATTTTATATGGGAGGGAACAGATGGTTCCTGTGTGCAGGCTTTATGCTTTTATAAAAACAATGCGCGCACCGATCCGGAAAACCTCAGTGCACGCTGGGAAAAACACAGAAGCCAGACAGACCATATCCAGTCTCTGCTCTATCCTTTCGGCTACGGTGACGGGGGCGGGGGCGCTGACAGGGACATGCTGGAATACCTGCGCCGCGAACAGGACCTGGAAGGACTGCCGCGGACTGTATGGTCCACCCTGGAAGACCATTTTCTCAAAGCATCACAGTCTGCTGCAAAAAACCGTTACAGAGGAGAACTCTACCTCGCCTGGCACAGAGGAACATATACTGTGCAGCGGAATACAAAGGTCGCACTGCGTGAACTGGAACAGGCGCTTCATGATACAGAGCTGCTGCTTGCAATGTGCGGTCCCCAGACACGGTCTCTCCACACAGTCAAAGTAAAGAAAGCATGGAAGGTCCTTTTGCTGCACCAGTTCCATGATATAGCAGCAGGCGTGGGCATCAGGGATGTACATACAGAGGCTGTACAGGCACTCAAAGCTCAAACAGAAGAGCTCAGGGAAGCCTTGCCGCTCCTCGCGCGGGAAGCTTTCCATGTGGAGCCTTCCGGTGACACTGTCACAGTCTTCAATCCTTTGCCCTTCAGATATATGGCATTCCTGAACATACAGGGCCACTCAGGCTATGTTTCTCTCCCGGCATCGGGAGCCAAAAGCTTCCGTGCTTCAGACCTTGAAAGAATAAACGGCACAGTATCCGTGCATCCCTGCGACTCTGGCTATCTTATTGATAATGGCTGTCTCCGGTTTATACTGACCAGGGAGGGCGCAATCACTGCCCTATCTGATCTGCGGCTTGGCATTTCTCTGCAGGATACAGGCATGCGGATGAATGATTTCCGGATCTACAGGAACGTGGAACCCGTTTATGATGCGTGGGAACTGTCAAAAGATTACATACAGGACCGGGAAGATACGGTTAAAGTGACAGAAATCCTCCTCTCAGGTGAGGATACGTCCTGTCTGCGCATTACTGTCTCAGGAATGGTGGGGAGCAGTCCATGTACGGAAAAAATAGTGATCCTGGCCATGTCCCCTGAAATCACCTTCGAGACAGATATTGACTGGAGAGAAAGGCATAAATTGCTGAAAGTCCATTTTGAGAGCAACATACAGGCTGAACATGCTGTCCATGAAATGCAGTTCTGCCATATTTCCCGTCCTGCGCACCGAACATACGGCTATGCCATGGACCGCTATGAAGTGTGCCAGCACCATTACAGTGCACTCTTCGAAGGTGCAAGGGGCTTTGCCATACTGAACAGGGCCATTTATGGGGTAAGCTGTGATAAGGGGGATCTCGCATTGACACTCTTAAGGGCCCCTTGCGTCCCGGACGATACCTGTGACCGGGGACACCACCATTTTTCATTTGCCCTGCATGTTTACAGCGGGCCGTTTTCTGTAAGCTCCGTCACTGAGGATGGCTATTGTTTCAACCGTCCGCCCCTGATGTTAAGCGGGCGCTGTTCACAGACGGAAGGCTTCTGGGCCGAACATGCCATGATCGAAACCATAAAGCCAGCTGAAAACAAAGACGGCATAATCCTCAGAGCATGGGAATACCGGGGGTCACGCTGCATGGCCGTCTTCCATCTTCCGCGCCTTTATGCTGTCTATGCCTGCAGCCTCAGCGAAAGCGATCTGAAACTGATATCGGTCTCCGACACATTTTCTTATGAACTTCGGTCTTTTGGCATTCAGACCTTTTTCCTCGCCCCTCCAGAACAGGCGGCACCATAAACCATGCCATGCATCATCAGTCAGGCGTCTTCTGAAAGATAACTGTATGGTCCTTAGTGTCCCGGATATGGGCTATATCATTAAATAATTCGATCCTCGGAAAAACATATTTGCCTTTTCCGCAAGGAAAATTAAGAATGATAATTGATGTGAAGTCATATGGCATCACGGTTACCACATAGGGAAAAGGCAGAGACAGCAAATGGGCAAGAACACACGCACCTGAGCCGCCGTGGCTGAAAAGTGCGATGGTCTGGTCCTCGTCCGTGCTGCACAGGAACCGGGTGCCTTCATGGATATACCCTTTCTTTGCCAGAAAGGTATCAAACTCCGCACTGACAGCATCAAAACAGGCAGTAGCCTCGTTTTTCCCATAATACGGATGTTCTCTCCAGTTTTCATTCCAAAAATGAAAATCTTCCTGTGCAATCATCCATTCGCTCAGTGTCCACGGGTGGCCATGTTCCGGAACGCCAGGACCGCCCCATGAAATCTCATGCATAAAATCCAGTGTCTGGACCGGAAGTGACAGGAGCTGTGCCGTAAAAGACGCAGTCTCCTGGGCCCGGCCCATGGGTGAAGCGAAAATTTCACTGATTCCTTCATCTTTCAGTCTCTGTGCAGCAGCCTTGGCTTGCCGGGCCCCTGTTTCAGTCAGACAGTCCTTTTCATAATTGGGCTCACCATGGCGAACCATGATCAATCGCATCTGTTACCCTCCTCGATGAATGAAATACATACATGTTGCTTTTCTATTGTAACAGTTTCCGGCCATGAAGAAAAGGAACGCAGTAAAAAGCCAGGGTCTTTGCATGAACAGGTCGCAAATAAGCAGATGGGGTATCTGGAAGAATT
>CAMNGW010000297.1 GCA_946538615.1 uncultured Clostridia bacterium | reverse complement strand
CCCGTCATCATGTCATACCAGGATGATAAAACACCTTCCTTGTCGTATTCTGCATAGAAAATCATGTCATTCGATGCAATGGCATACATACCGCCCTGGAACTCCCGGGTCGTTCCCCAGCCATAGCAGTTCATGGCAAGAAAGTCTTCATCCCTGCTCCATTCCACCACCGGGCAGGATGGCCGGAAATCATCTTTTCGGTCATAATACACACGGACGCCTAGCCGGTCCTCCGACATTTCGCTGATGAGGCAGACAGTATCAAATTCTCCTTCGCCCCTCCAGCAGTCCTGCCCGGGATCGTATATGCAGTCCCACGTGGTCATGGGAATCCCACTGCTCAGGCAGATGCGCCAGTCATCACTGAGGATCTCATCCAGTGTAATTTCCACTTTTCCGTTTTCTTCCTTCAGATGGATCTCCGGTGCTTCATCCGCCCAGGTCACAAAGGGGATTTTCTTCCACATTCTGGGAAGATACACCTCACCGTCAAGAAATGTCCTGCTCCAGGTGCCTGCCCACGTGTCCCACATGTTATCTGCTCTTTCCCTCAGCAGATCCGACTTGCTTTCTGCTGAAAGAGATACAGCCGGAATCAGCAGTAAAATGATCAGTATCCATACAATTGTCTTTCTCATTGTAAATATTCCACCTCCTGAAATACAGGAAGTCCATCCTGTACTTCGTATTTCTGTTTTCCTCTTATGATCCTGATCAGGTTCCCGTCCGTTCCATATTCAGCAGCTACACTGACCCGTAACGGAGGAGACCACCGCAGTCTCCAGCCTGCGTCTCCTGTAAAATAGCGGGTCATGGACCATCCGTTTGCCCGGTCCTGAAGCAGCATGCTCAGACCCCAGGACTTAAGTTCTCCTGTTTCCGGGCTGTAATCTGTCTCCAGTGTGCTCAGGCCTGATGCATTCTTCCATGTGCCGTATAGCTCAGCCGAAAACAGAGGGGCTTCCGGCGGCCAGGCGCCATAGGTCTGTGCCAGAAAAGTATCCAATTCTGAAAGTGCAGGCAGGTTTGTCACATTCAGGGGAATCCTGCATTTGCCATCTGACGGAAGAATGCTCTTCTCTTCCACCTGAAGGAAAAACGCCGACAGTTTTTCTTCCAGCAACGTTTCTCCCTGAACGGCAATCGCTGAAGGTGTTTCATATGCCGCTTCGGAAGTTTTCTCTGTGGTCATCTGTTTTTTCATGCTTTCATGCACCAGAATACCGCACAGAATCAGGATGGAAGCCGCAGCAACCCAGCCGATCCTCATCAGAACGGATTTTTTCTTTGCCCTCTGTTCTGTTTCCGCTTCATCCCCCGATACATCCCGACCTGCTGCTCTTTCTTCTCCCCTGCGGGACGAAAGCAGATCTTCCAGATTTTCCCGCATTTCCGCAGCACTGCGGTATCTGTCCTCCGGCCTGAAGGCGCAGGCTTTTTTGAGCACCTGGCACAGGGACTCTTCTGCCCCCTCCGGGTCCGGCAGTTCCGTGCCGGTAAGCCGCATCTGGGTTGCAATTTCCAGGTCATGGTGGCTGGAAAACTGCCTCTTTGGCAGGAAAGGCAGCCGGTTATCATTGATCAGATAGTACATGGTCAGGCCCAGGGCATACAGGTCCGCTCTGGCATCCACATTTGTCCCATCCAGTGTTTCCGGCGCCAGAAAAGAGGGGGTTCCCCGGATCTCCTCCCCGGGCATGTGCTCTGACAGATCCCGGAGCATATCCAGGTCTCCCAGTTTGTAGATGACACCGCCCGGCAGGCGGTCATTGACAAAGATATTATCCGGTTTGATATCCTGATGGACCACTCCGCTGCCATGCAGAATCTCCAGTGCACTGCACAGGTCGATCCCCATCCGGATCACTTCTTCCACGGACAGCTTCTTATCCGCAATATAGGCCGGCAGAGGCTTGAGGTATTCCATCCGGATCAGTGCCCTGCCTCCCATGCCGTCTTCCGCATTCTCCATCCGGAAATCCTCAATGCTCACCAGATGGGACTGTCCACGGAACCGCTCCATTCTGCGGATGCCTTCCATCACATATTTCATCCGCTCCTTCAGCATGTTTCTGATCTGCTCATCTGACATGCCGGCTTTCTGCATATCCGCAATCTGTTCCCGGTCAGATGGAACTTCAACAACCTTGATTGCAGACAGATAATCCGGAAAGCCCTTTCTGCAGGCACGGTAAACAATTCCGGAGGAACCGCTGCTCAGAGGCTCCAGGATATCCCAGTCCGCCCATCCATCATGCATCTGCCCCATCCTCCTCTCTCTGGTAGCTCATTTCCAGCACATCGCTGAAGGTGCCCAGAGGGTCCACAGACAGCATGCACATCATAAGAAAACATTCATAGGGATCTGCCGGGTACATTGGCCCGTACCCGCAGTCATCAAGGATCCCGCCGGTTTCTTCATAGTACCGTACAAACCGCTCCTTGCGGCCGGTGTCAGCTTGTTCCCTGGCGAAGATGAGGAATAGGAGAGTCATAAGATCATACCTGGTGGGTTCCTCTTCTCTCCGCATCAGTCGTGACAGCCTTTGCCGGCTCAGTCTTTTTCCTGCAATCACCTTCGTCAGGCTGGAATGGACTTCCGCCAGAAGATTGCCATGCTTCTCTTTGGGAATGGAAGCATAGAGCACATCCTGTATGGCACCGGCTGCAGCCTCATTCTTTTCCTTTTCATGATTCATACCGTTGCAAATCGGTTGTTCCCTGTGAATGGATGCCAATGCCCGGGACAGCAGTTCCTGAAAATGCCGCCTGGTCCGTGCCATCTGGCTATCCGGGTTTTCTTTCTTTTTCCCATCAAGAATACTTTGAATCAGTTTTTCGTCCTCTGTCGCCACTTTTCGGGACGCTTCCCGCTCTGCTGGCTGGTTGCGCTCAATAAGCTGCTTAAGCGGCGCGCCTTCCTCGGCTTCTTTCAGAACCTGCATCAGCTGGCGCATTTTCAGAAAGCCGTACTGCCGCTCATAACAATAGGAACAGATGGCCTCCACGGGGTCATCCATGTCAAGGGCATGATCGTGCAATGCTTTCATCATGAAATCATTCACGTCCTGCACGCTCATGGAAAGTCCAAACCCCAGCAGAAGCACTGCGCTTCGCCGGGCAGACTCCTGCTGAAGCCAGCTGGCAATTCTTACGGGGACGCGGGTAGTCATTTTTTTCATGGAAACAGGTGTCCCAGTAGCATAGAAAGCGTCACAGATGGTATCACGGTACTCTTCCTCAGGGATGCTCCGGTAACTTCCCACCGTCCCTGAGCGCAGATAAACATACCTCTTCAGGTATTCACAGAAAGGGACCACCCGCATCTGATCCTTCAGTGCTGCCATGATCTCCTCTGCATCCTGCTTCAGGAATCTTGCATCATCCACCGTTTCCCACAGTGTATTCAGCCCGATGATGCTGAAGCTGTAACTCCTCTCGTACCCTTCCATCTTTTTCTACCTTCTTCCAGAATGAAACCATCTTATAACTGTTTACAGAAAAGATCAATGAGATGGTTTATGAGACACCTTATTGACAAGCGGCATTCTGGAGCCTATTGAAATTTAAAACCATGACAGGAGCTGCCTGCGTCCCAGGCAATCTGAGACGCAGGCGATCTCTTACAACATACGCACTTTCAAAACATTGTTTGCTATTTCTACGATTTCTGCTGAAAAATGTAACATCTGCGAAGAAATGTCATTTTCAGACTGTACATAGGATTACCCAATGTAACAGTTTCCTATGCCACTTATAAGGTGTTAATCGGGTTTGTTGTAGCGTTCTTCCGCGTAGGATCCCGCTCCAACAAGCCACTCGCTGATTTATCCAACATATTATCGGAGATAAAGATAACTCCTTTCTCATTTCCTCTTCTAATCACTTTCCATCCGGCCGTTTTAGTAACCATAGCCCGATTCCCTATTCTACCAAACGCAGTTTTCAATTCTGTAATTGAAATGTTCACTTCACAACAGAAGAGGTGTCACCCCACTCTGGCAGTCATCTGAGACACATCCTCACGGTACATGGTAGATAACGGCGGATAAAGGCAGCAGGGAAAAACACAAAGGTCTAAGATTGTGATATAGTACCTTCAGATACATGAATAGTTCTGGGGAGGTACGAATCAAGATGTTTGCTAATGGAGAGGTGTCATCCTATAAGCGAATCATCATGAAAGGCGGATACGTAGATCTTCGATGTGAGATTCAAATGTTGAGCACAATACTGACCGTGCTCTACAGGCAGAATCTAA
>CAMNGW010000296.1 GCA_946538615.1 uncultured Clostridia bacterium | reverse complement strand
CCTTGCTGGCCCGCCAAACGTACATGCTGCCGATGGTCATCATCTCATCCATGTGCGTGAGGTAGTAGGATTCCCCGTATCTGTTGGTGATCAGCAGAAAAGGAAAGAGCGTCGGCATGATGCACCAGTCCGGCACGTTCTTAGTCAGGCTGATGCCGCCCGACTTGCTGTTCAGAATTTTCTCAGGCTCAGCGTACACCTTCCGCAGATCCGTCCAGAGATTGGGGTACGTCCTGTCGTTTTGGGCCGTATTGTCTGTCGCAGGGCATCTTTCTGGCCCGGAGATAAGGAAATGATCGTCAACGGTTTAGAAGATGAGATTACTCATGCCGTCAAGCCGGAGCGGTCCATTTTTGCAACAAAATGGCGAAAAAGACTCTTGAAAAAGCACAGACGCTCTTGCAGAAGGCTTCATAATGCGAGCATTCTGCACGCTCTGAAGAGTCATCCGCTGCATAAAGCAAGCCAGTCAAGCGGTAAAGAAAGCTATGAAGCTAATAGACAAAGCAGAAAAACAAAGCACTTAGGGATATGCTCTTTACAGACAAACTTAAAAATGGGACAGCAATGACGTACAAATCGTCATCGCTGTCCCGTTTTTGGACTAAAAAAATCGTGTATACCTATTTTTTCGGGAATTTGCCCTTTCCAGGCCAGATGGCTCCTGATGCGGCAATCCTCTTATTCAACCGATGAGTGTACCGCGATGAAATCAAAAAGAGCAATCATGTCACAGCGGATAAATTTGAAGCTTTTCAGGTTCTGGGTCAGACAGGAACTGTCTTGTTTTCTTCTCCGGTCAGAACCTGCAGCTGGTCGATCATCCTGAGTGTTATCAGATAGAAATCCCGGATATCATGTTTAAGCATGAGGCCGCCCTGTGGCCACATATGATCGCCGTCCACGGTGGGAAAGATGTTCCACACACCAGGGACGATATTCGCTGCATCCAACTGCTTTGAGGGGGCGCCGGTCGGAACCTTTGCAGACACGGTGTTGACCAGACCGTCATTCTCGCGCCAACTTTCATCCAGTTCCACACCGCCTGCGGTCTTTCCTGTGTAGGCGCCGATCTGACAGGACCGCATCACAAAAAGTGGTTCCATGCCTTTCCTGGGCTTGTGGG
The DNA here is from genome assembly GCA_946538615.1 of uncultured Clostridia bacterium. GTDB lineage: Bacteria > Bacillota > Clostridia > Christensenellales > Aristaeellaceae > UBA2943. Next base: position 3,160 of record CAMNGW010000296.1, on the reverse strand, counting down.
TACCGTCCTTTTGCCGCTGTGTAAAGCTGCATGGAACCGAAAAATAATACACATGCGAAAACGTTGTGATCCGTCGGTTCATGGTTATTGCATTGTCGATGTGCATGTCGAAGCTTGCCCAATCTTCCGTACTGCGTCCGTCCTGATTTGTTTTTAAGGTCCTCGACATCATGCGGGCGAACCCTTTGCTCCACCATGGAACTTTCACACTTGTCGGATCAAAGTCCGGATCGGAGAACAGGTCATAGGCTGTTGTACCGTTCATTGGCGCGGCCAGCGTCACGATGCTGTGGACCCTGTTTTCCATACCGCCACGGAATAACGGACTGTCTGCGCCGGCTTCCTTTTCTGCTTCATCTCCGTGTGCCAGCAGCTCCGAAAACAGTCTGACCGTCGCCCCGCCGAAGGAATGCCCAAGAAGCACCAGTCTTGTATCATCATGCCATTGGGGGATCAGAGGGCAGTTGGAAAAGTCCGGTCCAAAGCGCCCATGGTGATACTTTTCACTATGGGCTTTTCCATAATCCACCTGCGTCCCCGCCAGCTGAGCGTACAGCTCGCAGGCCTGGTCCCATGCGCTGCCGGTTGGGGCAACAGAGGCGGCATGGCAGGAGAAGCCCTGCTGGCGCAAAAAGGTCATCAGGTCTCCGCCCTGCATTCCCCAGTAAGGCATCCGCTGATACCGGGAATCATAACTGCCCCAGCCGGACAGTCCATGGACAAAGATATAAGTCAGTTTACTCATGTATTTCAACGATCCTGTAACAGTTTGTCGATTATTTGACTGGTGCGGCGTAAAGGTCCGGTTCGTTTTTTATCCGTATATCTCTCATGAAACGATGAACCAGCTTCCGGATCCTTTTCAGTTCCCTTCTTGGGCCTCTGCTGAGGCCCCCACTCGCCAGTAAGTGCTCTGTTTCCTCACGTACTTCCAGCAGGCGCAGCACCAGTTCTCCCTTTTCCACGGAAAGGTTGGCTGCGTCGATCTTCTCAATCAGGATCCGTGCAGCACTTTCCCCGCCGCACAGCCTGAGCGCATGCTCGCGGATCATCCTCAGTCTGTACTCGGGCAGCATATAGGCGTTTTCAACGGCATAGTCCGCCAGAAAAATGGTTCCGAGCGTCAGGAAGCACCCTGCCCAGACATCCGTTGCGTAATGAGCCCCGAGAAACATCCTGGAAAGCATGGTGGATACGGTGATGAAGGCGGCAGTGCACCCCAGCGCAAGGTCCCATTTACGGGTCCTCAGTTTCGGTATAAAGCGTTTCAGGTAAAGCAGCAGAAAACTGAGTGCAGATTGTGCCGCATGACCAGAGGGAAAAGAGGAGTCAAGGGCAAAGGGATGATGGATGAACCAGTAAGTAAACTGCCGGTCCGGGTCTGTCAGTGCACGGAATCTGGGCCTGTTGAATGCGAACTTGACGATGGTCTGCCCCATCACGGCGGCCAGAACGGCAATCAGGGCGACCAGCATCACTTTTCTCAGTTCAAATTAATCAGCTTTTTGGGAAAGGGCGCGATTCGCAAAAAAGGAGAACAGAAGAAAAAGTGCGGAAAAGATGCCCATTGGAATCACCCATCGTCTGTCGAGGTGCGAGATGGAAAACAGTGTGAATCCGGTGAAGAACACCATAGAGAAGACAGAAAGAAGAACAGACAGGATTTTTTTTCGGGCAATCCTCTGCGTCTGTAAATTGGCCACGGAAAAAAATACGCCCATCATGCACGTGGGAATAACGCCGATGATTTCGAAGATTTTCCCATAGAGATCGCTGTAGTGATAGGTCACTTTCGCAATATTCAGATCCAGAAACGTCAGTGGAATCATAATGAAGGCGAAGACAGATGCAAGGAGGATTCCTTGTCTTTTGCTGGTATTTCTCAGATAGATCACGTTTTTCTCCTCTGGGTGAAATGCTGTTTACCCTTTCTGACGCGCCTGTACAAGCCGGAGTGTTCCGATGGGTGCATTTTCCCTTTCAATGGAAGCCGGTTCTTGCCCGGTCACTTTTGGGCCTGATTTATTTCCCTGTTTTCATGCAACGTTTGCAGAAACACGTCCAAAAATACCGGAACCGTCAATCTGAATCATGGGAGGGCACGGGTTCCTTCCGGTATACTTACCTTCCTGGCGCATGCCTCTCCCATGTAAGCAATGGATGCTTTTGCAGAATAAATGCTGTGATGACAGACCCCGAACCGGGCCGCCTGAACATCTTCATTCCAGAGGGTGTACCGTGACATGAGTGTCCTTCCCTCTGAATTTGATTTAGTATAACATCGATCCATGCTTTTATCCAGCTGTATTTCTGGGGGACGGCTGGCTCTGGGACTTCTCTTCTGTGAACACTTTAGAGGCACCAGTTATGACAGGAAGCCGCCCCGACAGCAAAAAATGCTGGTCTGGCGGCCGGTCATGTGGGAGAACGACAGGCTGGAAGAGCAGCATAATAAGGAGCTTTTATACTATAAAGACATCTTTGGATATGCTTGACAAGATTGAGGATGAGATGTTCCGGAAACTGGAGATGCCATTGACGCACTGCATGAACATGAAGACGTCACAAAGCAGGTCAAGCCGATCATGCTGGACCTGTTCCGTTTTACAGAGGAGAACCAGGAGATGTGCCGGATCCTCCTCAGCCCCAATGGTGACATGAATTTTCCGCACCGCCTGTTTGAAGTGATCCGTGAAAAATGCAGGACAGTAAAGATGGAACAGACAGGGGACACAAGAGAAGAAGATTTTGACTGCCGCTACAGTTTTGCTATTTTGGGTGTGCAGGACTGATTTGTGCCTGGGTCAACAGGAATTGCGAAGAAGGCACTGTGCAGATGGCAGAACTTGCGGAAACGATGATCCGCAGGGGCATCTTGGAGTGAGAAGGTCCGGGAAATGCGGGAGAGCGGACAGCTTGTGCGTGGACGTTTTTTCCGGTCGGACACCATGGCTGATGCCTTATGAAAGGCCCGCAGGCCTGACTTAATGGGAATGCAGAGAACGCTTAAAAGGGGAAGCGTGACGAAAAACCGGATAAAAAAAGTACTCCGGACAGCCGGAGTACGTAAAACAGGATCATGACCAGCGAAAGGACAAAGGTCAGTCTCAGAGGGCAAAGCGGTCGAGGTACTGCTGATAATATCCTTCGTAGTCCCTTG
>CAMNGW010000295.1 GCA_946538615.1 uncultured Clostridia bacterium | reverse complement strand
AAACAGGAAAGAATGGACCGGAGACGGCTCATCCGCGTACCACGTTAAAGAAAAGATTCCGGAACAGAACATGCCATCGTGCATGAACCGGCTGCCTCTGATAACGGTCCTGGACGCGCTCCTGCAAACTGGCATCCTTCGTTTTTACCTGTTGTATATCCGCACGGATCCGGCTTCCAGACCGATACGGACAGTAAAATGAAAAAATGAAAGATCTGCAATCATTCAAGCTTCGAGGAGGATATAGCATGAGAGGATTTTCTGATGCCCCAGGAAGAGACGTTCCAAAACGCAAGGTCTGCGCAAACTGCAGGCAAGACTATATTGATGGTGACCAGTACTGCCGTTTCTGTGGGGCCCCGATGGGCGGGCCAGCATTCATAACAGATACATTTGCGACTCTTTATGGTCCCGAACCAACCAGAAGGCTACACAAATGTAAGCAATGTGGCTGTCAGTGGGAAACAAAAAGCATCAATGATGAACAGCGATACTGCCCGAAGTGCGGAGGGGATGCCCCCGTCATTGAAGAAGGATTGTTCAGTGGAATACCCGATGAGATTATCTCAAAAGTCACCAGGGACCTGGAACTGCTCCTTCGGCTAAGGTAAGCTGCGACACTTTCTCCCTTTGGCCCGGACTGTATTCTGCCTTCCTCCGTTTTTTGGCCCATCTGTGACCTTTTTTGCCGTCCCTTTCCTGTATGTCCATCATCTTTTGCAATAAGGATCTTTCCTGTCTGTACCCGGCACCGGCAGGAAACGCGTCAAGGCGTACCCGGGACCTGTGCCGACTGCGCTCAATTGCAGGAAGACAGGACATGTTCCGCATCCGGCAATGAGAGCGAGGACCCCTTGTTCCCTCCTGGCGCTGCTGTGCACTCTCGCACACAGCCCAGGACCTTCTTGCAGAAATCTGCCGTTTATGACAGAATGCTATCGCGTATATCAGCCCGGGAACCGGGTTCCGGTGGGACTGTTCTGCTTTCACGTGCACGGTATGTTCGGCCTCTCAGATCCGGCAGAATATATACCCTCAACAATCTGACAGGGAAGATTCAAACGATGAAAAAAACGTGCATTCTGCTGCTTACGGCGCTGTCTGTCTGCTTCATGGCAGGGGCCGCGGCAGCTGATACACTGACGCTGCCTTCCGGCCTCACCACCATTGATGACGAGGCCTTTTATACTGATGCCTCGCTGGATGAGGTCGTCCTGCCGGAGGGGCTTGGGACCATAGGCAGCAGGGCCTTTGCCTCAAGCTCCGTGACAGCAGTCAATCTGCCGGACTCCCTGACATATATTGCTGACGACGACTTTGACGGGACCAGCATCTCCACACTGACGGTCAGCGAAGACACATACGCCTGGGACTGGGCCGTAGGCCATGGCTATGTCGGCTGGGCGTACGAAGAGCTGTCCGATGGGACAGTTTCCATCACCGGGTTTACCCATACCGTGGGTACAGTATCTGTGCCCCGGGAGATCCGGGGCAAACGGGTCTCATCCATCGCGGACGGGGCCTTTGCCGGCACCCTGGGCCTGACAAACGTGACAGTGCCAGGAACCATCGACAGGATAGGAAACGGTGCCTTTGCAGCCATAGGCAGCCTGCAGACCGTCACCGTGGAGCAGGGCGTGAAGATCATAGGCAGCGAGGCCTTCATGGACTGCCCGAAACTGACTTCAGCGGTACTGCCGGACAGCGGCGTCACCCTGGGCGGCAGTCTGTTCCAGTACTGCCAGGCACTGAAGACGGTCACCTTGCCCTCCGGCATTCCTGAGGTGCCCTACCACTGCTTCTGGGACTGCCAGAAGCTGGAGAGCATTGTGATCCCGGACGGCGTAAGGGCCATCTCAGACGGCGCCTTTTACAACTGCCTCTCCCTGACCTCCGCCAGCGTGCCGGACAGCCTGGTCTCCATCGGCAAAAATGCGTTCCACGCCTGTATGCGCCTGCAGCGCATCACGCTTTCCGCCAACACCACGGATATCCATGAGACAGCCTTCTCCGACTGCGTGTACCTGGCAATGTACGCGCCGGAGGGCAGCGTGGCTGCGCAGTATGCCATAGACCATGAGCTGTTCCCTGAAAATGTGGTGCTGGAGTCCTCCCATCCCTATACCAAAGATGAGAAGTATGCTTATCAGGGTCCGGAGGGTGCAAAGGGCCGGCTCGTCACCTTCTCCATGGAGACGTATGCCTCCGGCTATATCGGCTATGATACCATTATCATCACCGACGCTGATGGCGCTGAAACATCCTACGGCGGAAACAGTCTCTCAGGGGCCACGGTGCTGGTTGCCGGGGACCATTTCACCATCAGGCTGAACACGTTCCTGCCAAGCCTCAGTGATTTCGGCTTCCGCATCACTTCAGTGGAAGCTCTCGACCAGGCCGGGGTTGACGCCTATCTGGCCGAGCTGGATGCCCATCCCTGGGAAACAAGAGTGGTCAACGGCACGCTGGAAATCACCGGATATCACGGGCGGCAGACTGAGCTGACGATCCCGGCACATATCAACGGCGCGCCGGTGGCATCCATTGGTGAGGACGCATTCGCACATAACAGCCGGCTCACCCATGTGACCATCGAGGAAGGGATCGTTGCCATCGGCAATGAAGCCTTTACAAAATGCCCGAACATCGAGCAGATCGTCATCCCCTCAACTGTCACGGAGATCGGCATGGACGCCTTCCATATGTGCTCCTCGCTGACCGCCTTAGCGCTTCCGGAGGGGATCACTGCGGTGCCAAGCGGTCTGTTCAGCGGCTGCGAGTCTCTCCTTGATGTCACTATTCCCGACAGTGTAACGAAGATTGAGACGTCTGCATTCGCAAATTGCACTTCGCTCGCACATCTCCATCTTCCGGCAGGTCTTGAGACGATTGAAAAGAACGCGTTCCAGATGTCGGGACTTGTTTCCATTGATCTGCCGGATGGAATCACAGAGATTGCCCCTTTCTGCTTTGACCATTGCACTTCTCTGGCGACCGTCCGCATCCCCGCTGGCGTTGTGACGATCGGTACATTCGCTTTCAGCAGCTGCAGGTCATTATCTTCTATCCTTCTGCCTGAAAGCCTGGTGAGCATAGGGAACGCTGCTTTCTCCGGCTGCCCGTTTGAACAGCTCGTGCTGCCGGAAGGTCTCAGAGACGTCGGGAACAACGCATTTGGCGTGAGCAATCTGACATCCATCGACATTCCTGCCAGCCTGACCAGTCTCTCACCCTCAGCGTTCTACAAATCCAGGAGCCTGACTGAGATCCGGGTCGCTGCGGATAATCCGAATTACAGCTCCACAGGTGCCCTGCTGCTGGACAAGGCCGGGACCACGCTGATTTCCGCCGCAAATGGGATCCAGGGTGCTTTCACAGTTCCCGGAACCATTTCGAGCATCGGAAGTTCTGCCTTTTCCGGCTGCGATCTTCTGACACGCGTCATCATTCCGCAGCAGGTGGAGAATCTCGGCGAGGGTATTTTCGAAAGCTGCAGTGCCCTTGAAGAGGTCGACATCTCGGCGCCGATTGCCATTTTGCCTCTGAACACGTTCTACGATTGTAATGCCCTCACCAGCGTCACGCTGCCCGATACCCTCACAGAAATAGGCACCGCTGCCTTCTCCTCTTGCGGCATACAGACGATCGTCGTGCCTTCCCGTGTCAGGAACATCGGGGCGTCCGCCTTCAGCTCATGCCGGAACCTGGAAAGCATCGTCCTTCCGGAGGGTTTTGAGAGCCTGGACAACCCATCGATCCAGAACTGCGATAACCTCAAGCGCGTGGTGATCCCGGCCAGTGTGACGTACATCCACGACGATAATGTTCTCCAGTGCGGTGATGCAGCGGTGGTGACGCCAAAGGACAGCTACGCATGGAAATGGGCTGTGGGCTGGGACATCCCCGTGCAGGAGCCGGACTGAACTGGACGTATCACGAAGGGGTTCAGAAGGCCTGTTCCGCCTTTGAAGCCCATCTGGCAGCCCGCTGGACCGCTTCCCGTCTGACATTCTCCCTGGCAGGACGTACCCTGCCGGGGAGTTCTTCTTTTGACGGGCTTGCAGATGGATATTCACTTATACGTTTAAGTAGTTGAAAGAACAGCTTTCTGATACGCTCAGCAGTTGTCCCCTTCTTCCCTTCCCTGTGCGTCCTGTTTCAGCGATGTCAGTTGCATGCCGTACCATTGGCAGGAGCGGTTCCGGGCCAATGTTTTTTTGAGTGATATCAGGGCGCGGTGTATAAATCACGGTCCGAAGAAAAAAGATGGGGGGTGTTAAGTTCTGCTCAACGCACTGTCAAGTCACCC
>CAMNGW010000294.1 GCA_946538615.1 uncultured Clostridia bacterium | reverse complement strand
ATCCTGTCCTCACCGGCCAGGTGCCTGTCCAGCCACTTTTCATACGATTCATCCGGTTCGGGCTTTGCATAATAAAGGGAACGTATCTCCTCACACGATTGCACATACTCTGCCTGATAGGCTTTCAACCTTGCACCTCCTCCCCTATTTCAGATTCCGGAGCACCTGCATGAGAGCAGTGATATCAATAGGCTTTGCAAGATGTCCATCCATGCCGCTGTCTTTGGCCTTCTGAATATCCTCCGCAAACGTGTTCGCTGTCATGGCATAGATAGGAACCCGGTGGGTCCCCGCGTTTTCAGCACGAATGGCCCTGCAGGCTTCATAGCCGTCCATCACCGGCATTTGCACATCCATAAGGATCAGACAGTAATCGCCATTGTTCCTGAACGCTTCCACTGCTTCTTTTCCGTTCTCCGCAAGATCGATCTCCGCATGCGTCACGGAAAGTATCTCTTTTGCAATCTCCTGGTTGATCAGATTGTCTTCGACAAGGAGAATGCGCCTGCCTGTGAGGTCAGGATAGTTTGAATCGCCGTTATTCTCCTGACTCTGCTCAGATTCGATCAGTGCGCTGAGAAGCGATTTGCGGAAAAAAGGCACCGGAATGAAACGCACAATACCGCACCGTGTGGCCTGGTATTCGATCTGTGTCCAGTCATCTTCACTTGCCAGATAAACTTTCAGTTCAGGATGGGCTTTTTTCAGATAGTCAGCGATATCCAGGGCGCTGGTTGCGTTCCGGACCCGGTTGCCAATGATCACAGCCCCGTATGGCCTGTTTTCAAAACTTGCCTCTGAGAGGGCATCCAGTCCCTCCTGTACGGAGGGTTTGCATGTGAACATCACATTGCCCTGTGTCAGGTACTCCCTGTAGCGCGCCTCCAGGTCCGCGTCCGCTTCAAGAATCAGAAAACGCGTTCCCTGTATGGCCCGGGTATCGATCTGTACTTCGTTTTCCTCTGTTTCAAGAGGAATATTCAGCGTGACACAGGTTCCTTTCCCCGGCTCGCTATCAATTTGAATGTCCCCGCTGAGTGCGTCAACAGTCTTCTTGACAATGCTCATGCCCAGTCCGGTACCTTCTATCTTCGATACCGTAGACGTCTGGACCCGCTCAAAAGGTTCAAAAATCCTGGTGAGGAAATCCCTGGACATACCGATGCCGTTGTCTTTGCAGACAAAGATCAGCTGCTTATCCTTCGTCACACTGACATACAGCTCAATCCTGCCTCCCTGCGGGGTATATTTGACTGCATTGCTGATGATATTGACAAAAATCTGACGGAGCCTCAGAGGGTCCCCGAAGCACACTTCATAAGCTGCCTCGCCCGTTTTCAGGGAAAACATGTGTCCCTTCTCCTCCATAAGGGGATTGGCAATCGTGAGAATGTCGTGGAGAAGGTCCGAAAGGAAAAAGCGCTCACGGCTGATATGCATCCGTCCTGAAGAAATCCGTGACATGTCCAGGACATCATTGATCAGGGACAGCAGGTGCGCGCTCGCCGTCTCAATCTTTCCGAGTGCGTCCAGCAGACGCGTTCTCTCATCCATATGTTTTTTGGCCAGTGCCGTCATGCCCACAATGGCATTCATGGGCGTGCGTATATCATGCGACATGTTGCTCAGAAAAGCTTCTTTGGCCTGGTTGGCTGCCCTTGCCTCATCAAGCTCCTGCCGGAGACGGCCGGCCTCATCGCCGCAGATCATCAGAAGATTGCCCCCGGTCATCGGAATGCGGGTTTCTGCACGGGCCATCTCGAACCCAGCTGTACAACACAGCATTTTGCCATGACCGTCAAATACGCCGTACTCCATCCTCGCTCGCCCTCCGCTTTTATCCATATATCAATCGGATTATACCCTGTTTTCCTTGTGCAAACAACACAGGCTGCTGTGCTTGGATTGACAACCCAAACCGATAGCTTTACAATGAAAAAGGACTTGTTGTGTACTGCAGTCTTTTGTATAAAACAGAAAAGGAGGGATTTCCTTTTGTTTGTGCTCATAGATTATGAATGGGTCGAAAAGGAAGGTGTCGTCCAGTACCCGACCCAGCTCGCGGCAAAGCGTGTAGAGGATGATTATACGGTCACCGATTCCTTTTATATGACTTTTAAAGCCCCGCAGGACCGTGAAATTGATTTCAGCCATATGGCCTTCGGCGGGCGTCCCAAGGAAATGTTCCTTCAAGGCGCATCTGCGCAGGAAGTGTTTACAGCCTTTAAAGCATGGCTCAAACCAGATGATAACCTTTTCCTTTGGGCCCACAGGTCCTGCATGCTTTTCAAGCGCGAATTCAAGCTGATGCTCAATCTGAGCAAATTTTTTACGGAAATATACTGTCTGCGCGAAAGTGTCCAGCCCCTGCTGCGCGAAGAGGAGTACCAGATCGGAACGCCTGAAGAGCTGTGCAGAATGCATGGTCTGGATGTGCTTCCCCCTCAGCATTACAGCCCTGTGGACATTGATGTGCTTCTCCTTCTCCTCAAAACGCTCGGTGCGGACCTTAAACATATCCGCCGCGCGGATCTCTCGCCAGAGGAAATTGAGCATCATGTCATACTCGATCACTACCATGAATTCAATCCCTTCTTCCGCCCTGCCTACCTCTACGATCCGGTAGGCCAGCTTGTTCATATCAGCACATGCCCTAAGCTCCATGACGGTATGTATGTGGAGGGAAACAACGGTCTGCAGCATTTTGCCAGAAGAAGGTATAAAGCATGCGAATGCTGCAAGGAAATTTTTTCCCAGTTCCGCGCCGACCGTCTTGAATCCTTGCGGAACCGTACAAAGACCCGCTACGCCCGCGAAAACAAGACAAAAATCCTGCATTACTGGGACTGTCCAGAGCTTGCCAATACCCATGGCTATGGTGTCGTGGCCATTTCGCGCTATGAGAAAGGTATGGCCAATGGAGGCATAGCCTGCCCGGTCTGCAATCCTCAGCCTGAGTCTCCAAAACAAGCCATTCCCCGTACCAGGCCCACACCGAAGGCGGACATCCCCGCGCCTCCGCCCCAGCCCAAACTGGACCCGCCTGCCCCTGAGACGCCTGAAGAGACTGCGGCCATGAAGCGCTACACTTTTCTCACCGCTGAGCGCAAGCGCCTTCTGGCAAACGGCTTTCTTTCCCAGCAGCAGAAAGATGATATTTTCACGCTCACCCAGCCTCAGTACGCTTTCTGGCTGGCTTCAGGCTACAGGAACTTCCACAAGCGCGAGTGTCCCAAGCTCCGCGGCATGATGGAACTGAAGGGCTTTTCCACCATCGGAGATGCTCTCAATGGCGGCAATTCCCCCTGCAAAGTATGCAAGCCTTCCAAAAAGGATAACATCAAGATCTATATTCCTCTTGAAACGCAGAAACGCGAAGGTGAAAACAGCGATTCGCTCCTTGCCCTGTGCAAAGAAAAAAACCTGACTGCCTCTTATTCAGAACCATATCTGACCTTTGAAAACGAGGTGTCGCGCTGGAAGATGGACCTTCGCCGTGTTCCCGTCATACTCGAACACACTCCTCTTTCCGGAAAAAATGCAGGGAAAGAATCCCATCCCCTCGATGAACGGTTCCTTTCTTTTGCGGATGCCATAACCTTTGCCGAAACATATGATAAAAACATGTCGGAACAGATGAAGACAGGAATCGATAAAATCAATGCATTCAGATGAGCCGTTTCCTTCATTCATGCAACAGGTACAGTGAGAGCCGCCGTCAGGCGGCTCTCTGTTTTCCTGGCACGCTCTGCATGTCCTCATCCGGCGGGTCATCCGATTTGGGCTGCAATGAGACCTCCTTCGCCGGGTCGGCCTTTCCTCCCATACGTTTCCCGTCCCGGCCTGATCATGAAAAATCGCTCCGGGGCCCTTCCGCGGCCCATGTTCCGGACTGATCTGCAGCCCGCCCTTCCCTGTGTCCAGGTCACTGATCTTTCCTCTTTGCCTCCCCATGGCCTTCTCATGTCAGCAGGGTCGTTTCCTGTCCGGCTCTGCCCTGTCCGGTCCAAAACGCCTGCCTTCCGGGAACTTCCTCTGTTTTTTCCGGGATTGGCCCGAAAGAAAGGCAGCAGTGCATAACCGGAGCGTCTCCCCTGCACCGGTGCACATCAGCATATTCCTCACCTCAGGATCCCCGGGACATCTTCATCCGGAAAATCCGGTCAGCGGTGTCCGGCTCTGCATCCGGTACGGCAAACAAAAAAACTTCTGCTGGTCCGCAGAAGTTTTTTTATCTGACATTCAGGAAAGGATCCGTTCCCTGCTGTCCCCATCATACACTCAGGTACTTGTCCATGACAAAGGCAGAACAGACATAC
>CAMNGW010000293.1 GCA_946538615.1 uncultured Clostridia bacterium | reverse complement strand
GCCTGTCTGATCCAACCAGAGATGCTGTCTTCCATCGTTGAAGCAAAAATTTCAAACACCTTAAGTGGGCGTGCTTTGATATCCTCCAGCGTATACAGCTCTTCATAACGATAATTAACCGCGTTTCCTGAAAGCAGAGAAGGAACCCAAAATACTGCAATCATCAAGGTCATTACCAGAATGATTCCCCACACTGCTGCTTTCTTCTGCAGTTTCTCAAACCTCTCCTTTGGTATCAGAAAAAGCATCACCGCAATCAGTGCATAACCAACTTTTGCAGGTGCCTGAAATGCACCAACCGCCAGCAAAGCCCCGTACTCTTTTTCTCCCATCGGCTTTTCATTTCGCATTGCAGCGTAAATCAACGAAATCAGCAGCAGACTCATCCCGTTTGTGAAAGCGTCATACGAATAGGAACTCGCCTGATGCAGTGCCATGGGCAGCATACCCGCCGCAAAGAAAAGTGCCTGATGTTTCGGTGCTCTCTTTACAGCAAAATACACACAGAATGAATAAAACAGATGATTAAAAAGCCTGCCAAGATAGAAAAGGATCAAAAAGTTTGCGCCACACAACCGTCCCAAAGCCAGCCCAAGTGCCTGAGGAAGATACATCAGCGGATACGAAATCAACCAAGTTTCAGTGGTAATCTCTTCTCCCGATGCCCGTGGCTGCCAGATTTCATGCATGATTCTTTCATATCCGGAACTCACATTTTCATGAATAACCAGATCATGAAAATCAAAGTCTGCAGAATTTCCTGCACTCCTGTCCCTGAACAGAAGGTAATTGGACAGCTCATAGGAAACTTTGTAATGCCTTCCCTCATCCGGCGGGGAAAGTGGTGTAATCACCGCCATAAAAATCAGACCAATGAACAGAACCGTCAAAAAAGCACATTTGTCTAAGGGCCATTTTGCCTTCACCGTTACCCATGCAAGAAAACCCGCAGTCCCGAGCATGATAAAATGTGTGACCCAAATAAATGCCCTTATCTCTTCATTTCCTGTAGAAAAGCCCTCCAGCTTCGCAAAAAGCCATAAAGACGTTATAAACAGCAGGCCTCCTATAATCATAAATCCTTCCAATGCTTTTTTTCTGTTCCGATTAACTGCCTTCATTCCACTCTTCCCCAACTTCAAAACTGTCATATACGATTCCCATGCTTACAGCAGCCCGTTCTATCCCGTTCTCTTCATGTCTTCCAACACACGCCTGATGTCTCCCATACATTCCCTTGCATAAACCAGAAAGCCCCCAAAGTCTCCCCCAATGATCATACCTGTAGCGCCAGCCAACGCAATGCAAGAATAAGAATCTACCGAAAATAACAGCTTCCCGGAAAATGTTTTCCCCGTTCATCCCTCCTCCCAAGGACGAACCTGGATTTAACATCATCCCATCAAAGCAGAAAGCAGTATATTGGCTTCACGGGCCTCTACCCTATAATCACTTGAGACAGTTTGCATTTTATCATAGTTTTCCTTCATAATCTTCTCTCTGAAGATTCTTCTCCCCCACAGATCTTTTCCAGCAAAGCATGCATCTCCAGCAGCGCCTTTAGAATTCCCCGGATGACTGCAGAAGCTCTCCTGATAAACATTCCTCTGTTCCAGAGATACGCTGCGTCCACCAGATACTTTTCGCCAGATCAAAACCAGTTTTTCTGCAAAAGACCTGACGCAGAAAGCCTCTCCAGAATGAGTTGACAGCGGTTTCATGAATAATATGTCCATGATCTGTATTCGCAGCAAGCGGCGCTATGTCTGTTACAAACAGAACGTAATTCCGGTTATATCGGACACAAATGCCGGTCGCTCTAAAACATAATAGCCGTTCAGTAATCGGTGTCGTCTTATCCCGGATATAATGTTGAAATCGTGAAGCTGTGAGATGTACCATGTAGACAGGTATTGTTACGTTAAAACTCTGCCACTGACCCCAGAGTTTTCACTTTGCTCTTCAGGGCTCCTCTGTCGGTATCATTTGTTTGTAAGCGAACGCTGCTAAAGAAAAATTGCGCGTTGCGAGGACAAAAAAACTCTGAGGAGATATTGTTCCAAGGAGCCCGCGCAAGCTTTTTCGTTTTGAATGAATTCGCCTGTCGTATCTGGTATATTATAGAAAAAGGTTGTCATATCCTTGTGCCGCAATAGATACATCGCAGTTTGAGTAAATACCAGATACGACACGACTGGGTGACACACTACACTATAAGTATAGCATGATTAGGTCCTTACGCGAAGCGGATTCGGTTCAAAAAGGAGCGATACCTTAAAGTATCACCCCTCAGAGACCAGCAGACGCCTGAGTTCCACTCCCACGTTGCTGGCAAACTAAAGATAACATAATAAGATTTTTGCTTCAGTAGTTTCCCAGTCATATTGTGACTGTTTATTGCCATAACATGTAGCCGGGAATTATGTCTTTACTTAACCGGGATATGTGTCTTCAATGACTGTTTTAGACGGCTATCTGCAACCGATAGCACCAGCCCATCCGTCTTCTCCGCAACAGAAGCTGCTTTACCCACTTTAAACAGTACCGATTTTATGATCTGTGGTCGGCAGTCCTTGTCACCATATTTTTCTGAACAGTCATGACCCGATGCAGGACACTGTGTTTCGGGGTACCCATCCGCAGACAATGGTCTCCTCCGGTATTTCCGGAATATGTTTCCGCACGAACTCCAGCTCCCCCTGCTTGCAGCAAGAAAAAGGTCCTCCGGTCCCGCCAGTGGAAAAATCCGGTCCACTGTGCTCTGCATCATCGTCCCATTGTTTTCCGGCGGACACAGCATTTACTTAGCCGGAGACTTTATGCTCTTTGTCCAGAAACACTCCCTGTCCCCCGGTCATGATCAGTGCCACCGTTTTTTGCATCCATCCCCGGCTTATACTTTTTTCCACTGATATTCACCGCCTGAAATCGGACGTATCCAGGAAAATTATGGATGCAGTATGGATCTTCCGCTGCCATAGCGTTCCGTCAGCATTTCAGGAGCTTTTCCCGTATCTCCGGGAATCCATCATTTTCCCGTCCCGGCTCAGGCATGCAACCTCTGTATTCTCTGCACTCTATTGATCAGCATGGGCAACAATGGTGAATCAGTGCATCTGTAACGATCTGCATCTCCTCCATGGTCCCCACGGTCACCCTCAGGTATGGCCGGAGACGTTCAGAAGAAAAGTGCCTGACAAGAATGCCTTCTTCCCTGAGCGCTCTTTGAATTCCGGAAGCGTCCTCTTTGTCTGCACGGACAAAGAGAAAATTGGTCTGACTTTCCAAAACTTCAATACCAGCCTCAAGGAGACGATTCCGGCTGTATTCTCTTGCTGCTATGACTTTCTGAACAGTTGCAGCGGTATATGCTGAATCCTTCATAGCGGCTGTTGCTGCTGCCTGCGCGAGCCGGTCAGTCGGATAGGAATTGAAAGAATCTCTTACGCATCTGAGTGCCGAGATTAGTCTCTGGCTTCCCAAAGCATATCCGACACGGAGTCCTGCCAGTCCATGACTTTTGGAAAATGTTCTGACAATGAGCAGATTTTCATAATCATGCAGCAGTTCAGTCATGTCCTCTCTGGCAAAATCAGCATACGCTTCATCCACAAGCAGGATTTCTTCAGCCTTCAGGGTATGCTCAGCCATGCGCCTTATGGATTCCTTTCCCAGTCCCAGACTTGTCGGAGCATTGGGATTGGCAAGGACTATGGGCTTACCCTGCATGAGTCCTTCCACGCAGACTGTAAAATCTTCATTCAGTGGAACTGTACGGAGTGCCGCACCAAACAGTGAGGCATATACCGGATAAAATGAATAAGAAATATCAGGGGAACATACTTCCTTACCGGCAAAAAAAGCCGCAAAAGCAAAAGCCAGGACCTCATCTGACCCATTTCCGCAAAAAACACAATCCGGTGAAATCCCAAACTGCTCAGAAATCGCGTACCTGAGCTGTGTAGCTTCCATATCCGGATATAATCTGAGGCTTTCTGTAAGACCCTCTATAGCCTCGCTCACCTTTGGAGAAGGCGGAAAAGGATTTTCATTGGTATTGAGCTTGATAAACTTTCTATCTTTGGGCTGTTCACCTGCTGTATATGGCACCAGATGCAGCGCCAGCTCAGATTCATATGCCATCTTTCTGGCCTCCTTGTGTCATCCTTACAGGAACGCCTTCCTCATTCAGATACTTTTTCAGCTGTGGGATCGGCAAAATTCCGAAATGAAACAGAGTTGCTGCCAGGGCTGCATCTGCATGTCCCTGTGTCAATACCTCTTTGAAGTGTTCCTTTTTTCCTGCTCCACCGCTCGCAATCACAGGGACGGGCACAAGATCGGCGATGCT
>CAMNGW010000292.1 GCA_946538615.1 uncultured Clostridia bacterium | reverse complement strand
ACTGATGATCCCTCTTATTTCCTGGTTTCCAATGGCATACAGGAAATACGCGAAAATGGTTTTGGCCGTGAAAATATCCCCGCCATGATGGCTGCTGTGGTCGTGATCTCCCTGCCGCTCATCATTCTGTTCCTGATCTTTCACAAAAAGATTATGGAAGGGGTATCAAGAGGAGGAACAAAAGGATGAGAAAAAAAGCCATTCTTCTGTGCCTTGCCCTGTTCATGCTGTTTACCATGACAGCCTGTCACGGCAAACGCCAGGTAGCCTCTTTCGAAGTCCCTGTTTCCTTTGATGAAGAAAGAGACTTTGATATTGTGTTCTGGGCGAAAAATGATACCAATAAACGGCAGAAAGACATCTATGAGAAAGCCATAGCTGACTTCGAAGCCCTTTATCCGAACATTCACATCAAAATGCGGCTTTATACCGATTACGGTAAAATCTACAACGATGTCATCACCAACATATCCACCAACACAACACCAAATATCTGTATCACTTATCCGGACCATATCGCAACCTACATGACTGGGAATCATGTTGTCGTCCCTCTTGATGAACTGATGTCAGATACACGCTATGGTCTCCATGGTTCAGACCTCCGCTTTGACGGACCGTCTGCAGGGGAAATCATTCCTGAATTTCTTACTGAAGGCAAAATCAATGGTGTACAGTATGCCCTTCCTTATATGCGTTCCACCGAAGCCGTGTACATCAATAAAACCTATGTGGAATCTCTCGGCTATAAGGTGCCTGACATCCTCACCTGGGACTTTATATGGGAGGTTTCAGATAAAGCTGCAGAAAAAAATGAAGACGGCACCTATAAGCTCAACGGTCAGAACGTCTTAATCCCTTTCATCTATAAATCAACGGATAATATGATGATCCAGATGCTCCGTCAGCTTGATGCACCCTACTCCACCCCAAGCGGCCAGATCCTGCTTTTTAATGATACTGCCCGTTCTCTGCTGGAAACTATCTCTTCCCATGTTTCCAACGGTGCCTTTTCCACTTTTAAAATATCCAGCTACCCTGCCAATTTTTTGAACGCTGGACAATGTGTTTTCGCAATTGATTCCACAGCGGGCGCCACATGGATGGGAAGCGACGCTCCGCTCAGCGACATCAGCAGGGACAAGTTTGTCTCTTTCGAAACAGCTGTGCGCATGGTGCCCCAGTTTAACCCTGAAAGCCCCAAAATGATATCCCAGGGCCCATCTGTGTGTGTGTTTAACCATGGTGATTCTCAGGAAGTCCTTGCCTCCTGGCTTTTCACACAGTATCTGCTGACCAATGATGTCCAGATCGCCTATGCGGAAACGGAAGGCTATGTACCGGTGACAAGCAAGGCACAAAACGACCCCACCTATACTGATTATATCTCCAGGGCCGGTGAAGACCATGACCTGCACTATGATGTCAAAATTGCCGCCTCGCGTCTTCTGTCAGAAAACACATCGTTTACCTTCACGACCCCTGCCTTTGACGGTTCCGCCTCTTTACGCGATGCTGCAGGACAGCTTGTCGAGAACACGGTAAAAGCCGTCCGGAGGAAAAAAGCAACAGATGAGGCCTTCTTTGAAAATCTTTATGATGAAGTGATTGCCCTGTACCGTCTCAATCAGGGAAGCACCGCCTCCGGCCTGGACGGGAAAGCCGACCTTGGTCCCCTTCCCGATATGTCCAAGGGACTTCTGATCGGATTGATTGTTTTATGGGGCGGTATCGCCTGCTATGCACTGCATGGTTTCCTTTCCGACCGCAAGCGCAAAGTCCAGTAAATCAACACGAACATTTTTCAGAATTCGTTTACAAATACTTCGCGTTCCGTTATAATACACGCGGTAACGCGAGGTTACCTGACAACTTGAAAAGAAAAGGGGAAACATCATGAAAAAGTTCCTTTCACTGCTTCTGGTTCTGTGTGTCCTCCTCAGTCTTGCCGTTCTTTCAAGCGCTGAGGGTGTAATGACCCATGAAGAATATGCTGCAGCTGAGCTTGATGCAGAAGTTACTGTAGAGACTTATGTTCAGGCAAAACAGGCCTGGTGGGAGAACAAAGCTACCATTTACACCCAGGCGGAAGACGGCGCATATTTCATTTACCAGTTGCCCTGCTCCGAAGAAGACTATGCCAAACTTGTTCCCGGAACCAAGATCCAGGTAACCGGTTACAAAGCAGCATGGTCCGGCGAAGTTGAGATCACCGATGCCAGCTTCCAGATCCTCGATGGCAGCTTTATCGCCCAGCCCCTGGATGTGACAGATCTGCTCGATTCTGAAGAGCTGATCAACCATCAGAATGAGTTTGTTTCCTTCAAAGGCATGACTGTCGAAGCCTCCAACGAAGAGGGAGCTGCTTTCCTCTACAATTGGGACGGCTCAGGCACCCATGAAGGCAACAGCGATTTGTACTTCAAGGTTTCCAAGGACGGAAAGACCTATTCTTTCACTGTCGAAAGCTACCTCTGTGACAACACCACCGATGTCTATGCCGCTGTTGAGAACCTCAAAGTAGGCGACGTGATTGACATGGAAGGCTTCCTTTACTGGTATGAAGGCGCCAATCCCCATATCACTTCTGTCTCTGCTGCCCAGTAAGACACTGACAAACAAAAAAACCTGCATACGCAGGTTTTTTTGTTTTGCATGGACCGCTCCGCTGTCATTCTGAGTCACGAAGTTCCGCCTTAACCCATCTCATTTGCCATCACGCCGTTAAAGAAATCAATAATGGACCGGATCTCCCATGTACTCCTGGCAAAACGCAGCTGAGGGGAGAAATACACAGGCAGACCTTCCTGCGTCTCTATATCCATTCCATCCATGAACTGGTACAGCTTACAGAGGTTCTCCCCATGGGCCATAAACACATTCATCTTATGCCCGTTGAGCTGAATCCGGCACCCGGATAATAAGTACATCTGCGGAATATTTTTCAGCTCATGCAAAGTGTACCCGTCACAGTCTGTCTCCAGAAGCTTCTGGAACCTTTCCTTTGTTTCAGCATACAGGACCTTATGGTACGTTTTTTCGTCTTCTTCTGAAGAAAGGACCAGATAGTATCCTTCTCTGACAATCACTGTTTCTTCCATGTTTTACCATCACTTTCTTCAGATCTGCTCTTGCTCATGGAACAACAGCATTGTAAAATAGCATCCGGCTTTCATCAACTGGAAGCCATACCCTTTAACGGAGGATATACTATGCTTTATTTTGCCTCAGATTATCAGGAAGGTGCTCACCCGCGCATTATGCAGCGACTGCTTGAGACCAATCTCGAATCCACCGAAGGTTACGGTACGGACGCGTACTGTACACAAGCCAAGGAACTGATCCGCAGTGCCTGTTCCTGTCCACAAGCCGAGGTGCATTTTTTCATAGGCGGTACCCAGGCGAACGCTACCGTCATCAGCGCAGTTCTCGCCTCCTACCAGGGCGTGATTTCGGCCCGTACCGGACACATTGCTGGTCATGAGGCAGGTGCCATCGAACTCGGCGGCCATAAAGTCATCACTTGCCCTGAACAGGATGGAAAAATCTCGGCCAGTCAGATCCAGGACCTCGTGACGCAGTATGAGCAGGATGGGAACCGTGACCATCTTGTTATGCCAGGAATGGTTTATCTTTCTCAGCCTACAGAATACGGCACAATTTACAGTCTTTCTGAACTTACAGCCATTTCCGAAGTATGCCGCAAATCCGGCTTGTTCCTTTACGTGGATGGTGCAAGGCTTGCTTATGCGCTTGCCTGTCCCGATAACGATGTCACGCTCCCTGACCTTGCCCGTCTCACAGATGGTTTCTACATCGGCGGGACCAAATGCGGCCTTCTTTTTGGCGAAGCTTTTGTGCTCACAACACCCGGACGCCTTCCGCATTTTTTCTCCATTATCAAACAGCATGGTGCGCTCCTTGCCAAAGGACGCCTTCTTGGCATCCAGTTTGGTGAACTGTTTAAAGATGGGCTTTACACAGAGCTGGGCAAGCAAGCCGTTCTTTATGCCGACCTCATACGCTCTGCCCTTTCCAGCAAGGGCTATGTTCTTCCAATCTCATGCCCTACTAATCAGATTTTTGTTACCCTTGAGGATGCACAGCTGAAAGCCCTCGAGGAACACGTTGTCTGCAGTTTCTGGGAAAAGCCGGATGCCTGCCATACGGTAGTCAGGATCGCTACAAGCTGGGCAACCACACAGGAACAGGTCAATTCTCTTATTGACCTCCTGTAATTCGTTTTTTCCATCATAAGCTTGCGAGGTACGCTATGTCTCAATGGAAACGGAAACTGATCGGAGATAAAGCATTTTATAAAAAAGTCCTGTTTATCACTGTTCCCATCATGGTGCAGAATGGCATTACCAATTTTGTTTCCTTGCTGGATAATATCATGGTAGGGCGCATTGGTAC
>CAMNGW010000291.1 GCA_946538615.1 uncultured Clostridia bacterium | reverse complement strand
GGCCGGGACATCGGTTGCAGCAACTAATGTCAGATCACCGGCATGGACTTCCTGCCCTTTTTGAACAGACTGCAAGGCGACAGCAACATTATCCGATGGAGAGATACGGAGCAGTTCGGACATCACAAATCTCCTTTCTTTTCTCAGACAGGAAAACGCTTTGTTACAACTTCCCGCATACCATGTTCCAGAATATCACGGTAAGCATCCAGGACATAATCATACAAACCGGGAATTTGTGTAAGATCCTGTCCGAAGAAAGCAGAATTGCTCAGGAAAGCTTTTACTTCTTCTTCAGGTGATGCAAAAGATTCCTCTGTGAAGAATGCCACAACGGCCGCATCGTCCTGCAGATCGAACTCAGCATGGTCCACTTTGCGCTGTTTATGAATTTTCCCATCTGCAGCCTTGCCACCGCTGTACAGGCTGAGCAGAGCGGCGAGGGAGAAGGCGAGATGATTGGGGAGCTTGCCCTCTTTTTCTACATAGACAGAAAGACTGGGCAGGCAGCGTGCGCGCCATTTGCTCACACAGTTAAGGCATATGGACAGCAGCATATGGCGGATATAAGGATTGCAGAACCTGCCGGTTACAGCTTCAGCAAAGGCCATAAGGTCCTCTTTGGGCAGGGTGAGGGTAGGAATCACTTCATCATAAAGTGTTTTTTGCATGAAGTTTTGAATAACAGGATCATTCATTGCGTCGAGGACTGTGTCATACCCGAACTGGTACGCCATGGGGACAAAGGAAGTATGCGCTCCGTTAAGAATACGCACTTTGCGCTGCTTGTAAGGCTTCTGGTTGTCTGTGAAAATAACAGGCAGACCGCAATCCGGAAGCGGCAGTTCCTTGGAGATGTCTTTCTGACTCTCAATGACCCACAGACCAAAGGGCTCGGCAGTAACAAGAATATGATCTTCATAGCCAAGCTTTTCAAAAATAGCCTGGTCCTCACCGCGGGGATAGCCTGTCACAATACGGTCAACGAGTGTTGAAGTAAACACGCATGCATTTTCGAGCCATGCAATGAACTTGTCACCAAGGTTCCACTGCTTTGCGAGAGCAAGAACACAGCGCTTCAGTTCAATACCATTATCATCAATCAGTTCAACAGGAAGAATAATGAGACCTTTATCTGCTGCATAATCAAAATGAACGGCACGTTCATAAAGGAACTTACAGAGTTTGCCGGGATATGACTTGGGAGGGCACAGTGAAATGTCATCTGTCGTGTCAAGGACAATACCTGCTTCAGTGGTATTGCTGACAATAAAACGGAGCGTCTCGCATTTTGCATAATCTGCATAATGTGAATAGTCACGATAGGCATCCACAACATCTGAAACAGAGGTTATGATCCTTGTTGATTCCATAGGCTTTCCATCAACCAGCCCACGAAGCATAACTGTATAACGTTTGTCCTGTTCAGTAAAAGCAGGAAAAAGCTGTCCCATTTCGATCGGCTTAACCAGAACGATTGAACCATTAAAACCGGTCTTTTCATTGGCGATATCAACCATATAGTCTACAAAAGCCCGAAGGAAATTGCCCTCGCCAAACTGTAGAACTTTCACGGGACGATCGGGAGCCGGAGCCATGCTTGCATTAAGCATACGCATAAAGGAAAACCTCCAATCAGATAACACATTGTTGCTCTGCAGATGAACAACTGATTGCATTGTACTACTTGTCAAAAACACCGTCAATGTTTACCGGATCATTCGGTTCGGGAAAAAAGGGACTGTCCGCGTCAGTATCAGAAGACGGTTGCTGGGCTTGCTCTGAGTTGTAAGAAAAGAAGGGACATGCTATAATCAATACGTATTTCATGCATCTTTTTCCGGCAAGGCAGGTGATTGACTGATTCAATCTGTACGTGACAGACAGCCGGCCGTTCCACAGGATACCATCCGGCATCATTATCACAGGACGCCTTTCTGCGTGGATAGATATTACCCGGGGAACAGGTGTCCGTCAGATGTAAAAGCATTCACCTCTATTGCCAATCTCGCATTTTCATGATATCTTCAACTCATTGTCAGACCTACTCAATTCAAAAGGGAGAGGATGGATCACATGCAGGCTTTCATGGACAAGGATTTCTTACTTTCAACAGAGACCGCGCGTACATTGTTCCACAAATATGCAGAAAACTGTCCCATCATCGACTACCATTGCCACCTGAGCCCCAAAGAGATCTGGGAAGATGTCCGTTTTGAGAACATCACTCAGGTATGGCTGGGCGGCGACCATTACAAGTGGCGCTTGATGCGCTGTGCAGGTGTGGATGAGAAATACATCACCGGGGACGCTTCTGATCATGACAAGTTCATGAAATGGGCCGAGGTTGTCGGAAAGGCAATTGGCAATCCTCTGTATCATTGGAGCCATCTGGAACTGCAGCGATTCTTTGGCTGGTATGGCGCTCTGAGTGCAAAGACAGCTGAAGAATGCTGGAACACTGTCAACAAAAAGTTCAGCGATCCGGCTTTCTCCGCACGGGGCCTTATAAGGCAGAGCAATGTGGATATTATCTGCACAACAGATGATCCTGTTGATTCGCTGGAATACCATGAGCTCCTTGCTAAGGACACAAGTTTCGCGACAACTGTCCTTCTGGCATGGCGCCCCGACACAGCAATGAACATTGAAAAGCCCGAATGGCCGGATTATATCAAGCGGCTCACTTCTGTGTCAGGGGTAAGCATCCAGTCTTTCGCGGATCTGAAAAAAGCCCTGCATGTCCGTATGGATTTCTTTGCTGCACATGGCTGCTCTCTGTCCGATCACGCACTCGGATACGTTATGTATGCACCGGCTTCGGATGAAGAAGTGGAAGCAGTGTTTGCAAAACGCATGGGCGGCGGCAAGGTGGATGCTCATGAACAGGCTATATTCCGCCACGCCTTTATGACATATGTCTCAGGTGAATATGTTTCACGCAAGTGGACGATGCAGCTGCATTATGGATGCCGCAGAGATAACAACCTTACCATGTACGCAAAGCTTGGTCCGGACACGGGTTATGATTGTATCGACACCTACACTCCCTCTGATCAGACTGCTGCTTTCCTTGGCTCTCTTGAGAAAGCCGGGTGCCTTCCCAAGACCATCCTGTACTCCCTGAATCCGGCTGACAACCAGGCGATTGACACCATCTGCGGATGCTTCCAGAACAGCGATGCGGTCAGCAAAATCCAGCACGGTTCCGCCTGGTGGTTCAATGATCACTTCCAGGGAATGACGGATCAGCTGACAAGTCTGGCCAATCTTGGGTACCTTGCTGGATTTGTGGGAATGCTCACTGACAGCCGTTCTTTCCTGAGCTATCCGAGACATGAATATTTCCGCCGTATCCTCTGCCGCCTGATTGGCGAATGGGTCGAGGATGGCCGCTATCCGGCGGATGAAGAGCTCCTTGCTGAGATTGTACGCGGTATCAGTTATGAGAATGCCAAAAAGTACTTTTCCTTTGAAACAAAGAAAATCAATTGATCATTTGCCCCGGAAGATGAATGGTCTTCCGGGGTTCCTTGAGAAAGAGGTAAGAGGATGAAGCATGCTAAGCTGATTATGGATCGGGACTTTGCTATCAGCAAAATCGATCCTCGCATCTACGGATCTTTTATTGAGCACCTTGGCAGAGCCGTTTATGGTGGAATTTATGAACCGAATCATCCCTGTGCGGACGCAGAAGGATTCCGTTCTGACGTGATTGATCTTGTCCGGAAGCTGCAGGTACCTGTGGTCCGTTATCCGGGCGGAAATTTTGTTTCTGGTTTCAACTGGGAAGACAGCATAGGGCCCAAAGAGCAGCGCCCGAAGCGGCTGGACCTGGCCTGGTTTACCACGGAAACCAACGAGGTTGGGCTCCATGAATTCTGCCATTGGGCCAAAAAAGCCGACACGGAAGTCATGTATGCCGTCAATCTTGGCACCCGCGGGGCAGATGCTGCACGGTCTGTTGTTGAATATGCCAACCATCCCAGCGGAAGCTATTGGAGCGATCTGCGCATACGGAACGGAGAAAAAGAGCCTTTTGGAATCAAACTGTGGTGCTTAGGAAATGAAATGGATGGACCATGGCAGATCTGCCATAAAACAGCCACAGAATACGGCCGTATTGCCAATGAAACAGCAAAGGTCATGAAATGGGTGGACCCGTCTATTGAAGTTGTAGCCTCGGGAAGCTCATCTCATACCATGCCAACTTTTGGCACATGGGAATATGAAATGCTCCGTGAGTGCTATGAGAACGTCGATTACGTTTCTCTTCACCGCTATTATGGCAACCCTTCGAATGATACGCCTGATTTCCTGGCACGTAGCATGGACCTGGATGCTTTCATCCATGATGTGATTGCCATCTGTGATGCTGTAGGCGGGGAGAAGCATTCCAAGAAAAAGCTGAACCTGTCCTTCG
>CAMNGW010000290.1 GCA_946538615.1 uncultured Clostridia bacterium | reverse complement strand
AGGCAGATTATGATCCTATCAACTGTTTTTTCTATGCTGACTATGTTCGCGACACTTGCTGTTTCACGCGGCTGCGGGGTCATGTGAAAGGTTACGGAGGCGATGAGATGAAACTGATTTCATGGAACGTTAATGGTATCAGGTCCTGTCTGGGTAAAGATTTTATATCTTCATTTAATGAACTGAATGCTGATGTGTTTTGCCTGCAGGAGACAAAATGTCAGGATGGGCAGGTTACACTTGACCTTCCCGGTTATACACAGTTCTGGTCGAGTGCAGAAAAGAAGGGTTATTCCGGTACAGCGATCTTTACGAAAAATGCTCCCGAAAACGTGCGATATGGTCTTGGCATTGATGAATTTGACCACGAAGGCCGTCTGATTGCACTGGAATATCCGGATTACTGGATGGTAACAGTGTATACCCCTAATGCTCAGGATGGACTGGCCCGATTGCCCTACCGTGTCAGATGGGAAGAAGCGTTCCGCCACTATCTGAAGGAACTTGAGAAAACACATCCGGTGATCGTGTGTGGGGATATGAACGTGGCACATCAGGAGATTGACCTGAAGAATCCCAAGACAAACACGATGAATGCGGGATTTACCAAGGAAGAAAGGGCGTGTATGACAGAACTGCTGCAAGCAGGGTTTGTGGATACGTTCCGCCTTCTGCATCCTGATGAAGCCGGGCAGTATTCCTGGTGGTCATACCGTTTTCATGCCAGAGAAAAGAATGCCGGGTGGCGGATTGATTATTTCCTTGTCTCTGAATCTCTTAAGGGCAACATTCTTTCAGCAAGCATACATCAGGAAATATATGGCTCGGACCATTGTCCTGTAGAACTGGAGATCACATTATAAAAAACCGGGGACCGCACAGCTCAGCGCGGTTCCCGGTTTTTGGAACGTGGTGAAAATGGACAGGATGATAGATCCCTGTGCATGCTACAGCAGATGTCACGTTTCAGGATGAAGTATGCGGACCTGGAAAGGTTCAAGATCAAGGTGCTGAACTTCAGCGTGTGTGATCAGGTCGGACCAGGTGCCGGGGAGGTCGATACTGGCAGGCAAGCCGCTGTAGTTTTCAATGAATACAGTATCTCCTCTGCGGTGAGCCGTGACACCATGGGGAAGTAAGGCGTTGATGGCACGGGTAAGCTGTAATTTTCCTGTGAGTTTTGCATAGAAGTCATCCAGTGAGGTCTGGTCGAGCCGTGCACCGATGTACCAGGCTTCACCGGATTGATAGACATGACTGGCAATGGCGGGTGTACCTGCATAAAAATCCTTTGTGTATACGCCTTTGACAGAGCATCCTTCGGGTGCGAGTAAGGAACAGATGCCATAAGCTTTATATAAGCTTCCGTCCTCCATGCGGATCTGGTTCTCCTCATCGGGATAAAGTGCGTCCATTTCTGTTTCCCGCAAGCCGAACACATCGGTAAGGTCATGGGGCGCATCGGAAAGGAAGGCCAGATTTGTCGCATCAGCGATCCCTGAGAAATACGTTATAACAAGGACTCCGCCATTCCCAACGAATTCACGGAGCTTCTTTTCGATATCATTCATGAACAGGTACGTTTGCGGGCAGATGATAAGGCGATAGCGGGAAAAATCTGTCTGCTTCCGCATATCACGGAAATCGACAGGAAGGCCAAGACGCCAGAGGCTGTGATAATGTGCCATAGCGCGCCCGTGATAATCCATCTGTCCGTTCAGACCGGTCTGTGCGTATTCCACGGCCCATCGGCAGTTCCAGTCATACAGAATACAGATTTCGCTCTTCTGAACCTGCTGAGGATACAGTACGCTGTCAAGGCTCTTTAATACGTGACCGACCTGGGCAACATCCTGGAAAACACGTGTATCATCTCTTCCACTGTGGGAGACCACGGCACCGTGGAACATTTCCGCATTTCCCCGACTCTGGCGCCACTGGAAGTAGAGCACACTCTGGCTCCCGTGGGCAACAGCTTGCATGGAGGACAGGAGGTGGGCCCCGGGACGCTTGAGCTTATTGACCGCTTTCCAGTTTACATTTGAGGGCGTCGATTCCATCATCAGAAAAGGCTGATCTTTCAAAGAACGCATCATGTCATGGTTCATGGCAAATTCGCAGGCTACTTTTTCGTCATCTTTTCCTGTCCATGCCGGATAACTGTCCCAGGAAACGAGATCAAGGACTTCTGCAAGATCAAAATAATCATAATCCCAGAAGCGTTCCATGAGGTTTGTTGTACAGGGAATGTCCGGACACACGGCCTGGACGGTGGCTTTTTCAAAGGCTATAAAGTCTTTGCATTGTTTTGTAGAAAAACGCCGCCAGTCAAGCAGCAGGGATAGATTTGACATTTGTCCCCGTGGTGAAGGAGGCTCAATCTGTGACCAGTCGGAGTAGGACATGGACCAGAAGCCTGTGCACCAGGCACGGTTCAATTCATCAAGCGTGCCGTAGCGTTCCTGAAGAAATGCACGAAAACGGGCCTGGCATAACGGACAACGGCAATCCCCGGAGAATTCGTTGGAAATGTGCCAGAGTATAACAGAAGGATGATTTGCGTACCGTTGAGCCAGAAGGGTATCAATTTTCTGGACCTTTTGCCTGTAAACCGGGGACGTGGGACAGTGATTATGCCTTCCGCCAAAATGATTTCTGGTAAAGTCTTCGCCAACACGAAGAACTTCGGGGTATTTTTGTGCCAGCCACGCAGGTCTTGCACCGCTTGGGGTGGCCAGGATCACATGGATCCCGCTTTGCCACAGACGTTCTATGATCTGGTCCAGCCATGAAAAGGAAAAATGATCTTCTTCCGGTTCAAGCGCTGCCCAGGAAAAAATGCCAAGGGAAACGGCGTTTACACCTGCTTTGGTCATGAGCTGAACATCCTGTTCCAGGATGTCAGGTCTGGAGAGCCACTGATCAGGATTATAGTCCCCTCCGTGAAGAAAATGAGGGAAACGTGGGGTGAGGGTCATGCTGAATACCTCCTGTTGTGATATGGCTTATTTCACTGCAAACACAGTCGGGTGTCAAGATGGAAGAAAGCTTTCCCGCAGAAATGAAAATGACGTTGACAAGAAAGAGACGGAAAGTATAATGAATGAGCTCCGAATCAGCCTTCTGATACAGAAAGGCGTGATTTGTCGGACCACGGGGGTGTTACTATGATCATTGATCTGCATCATCATCTTGTCTATGGCGTAGATGATGGAGCCAAAGATCTGGATATGAGCAAAAAAATGCTTCAAAAAGCGGTTGAAAATCATGTAAATGTCATTTGCTGCACAAGTCATGCAACACCAGGGCACGCTGCTTTTCCGTGGGATACATATCTGAAACATATGGAAACACTCGGGGAATGGATCATTCACGAGAATCTGCCGCTAACTTTGTACACGGGCTGTGAAATCCTTTTTACAGAGGAAGCGCCTGAAATGGCCCGCCGCGGTGAAATCCCGACGCTTGCAAACAGAAAGACAGTCCTTGTTGAGTTCCTGCCGAATGCACAATGGGGACAGATTACCAGGGCGGTACGGGAATTTACCAATTGCGGGCTTCAGGTTGTGTGTGCTCACGTGGAAAGGTACCGCTGCCTGCATGAAGATATGGACCGCCTTTTTGAATTGCATGAGGATTATGGTGTGATCTGCCAGATGAACGGCAGCACCATTATCAGGAGCAAGGGACTGTTTGGCGATAAATTTGCACGCAAAGCTCTGAAAGCAGGGCTGATTGATGTTGCAGCATCTGATGCGCACAATGCAGAGAGCAGGCCCTGCAACATGAAGGCGTGCAGGGACATCCTCAGCAAAGAATACGGTGAGGAGCTTGC
This sequence comes from uncultured Clostridia bacterium, assembly GCA_946538615.1. GTDB lineage: Bacteria > Bacillota > Clostridia > Christensenellales > Aristaeellaceae > UBA2943. The sequence continues at coordinate 589 of CAMNGW010000290.1, read as the reverse complement.
ACGGGAACTGACAGAAGATATGCCTTACGAAATTCTTATAGGACACAATGAGACACAAAAGCGCCGGTGAGAAAGGTGAGTAGTTTTGGTCGGGAATGGAACAGCATATGGTTGTCTGTTTTGTGAGACGGGACATGAACAGGAATTGTGCGATCTGATTGAATACAAGTGTCCGGATGTTACCGTGCGAGCAGCCAAATATGTCAAGCATCGGACGTTCAAAGGTGTTCATACAAAAGAAGTGAGCGTGTTCATACCGGGTTATGTTTTTTTCCATTGTGAAGATGATCTTTTTGTTCCAATGGAGTTTCCCCGTGACAGAGCATACAGGCTTCTGAAAAATGAAAAAGGCGACTGGAGGCTGTTCGGAAGTGATTTTTCATTTTGTGAGTGGCTGTTCCATTACGATGGACTGATCGGCTTTTCCAAAGGATGCTTTGTGGACAGGAAGGTCATATTGCTTTCGGGGCCAATGAAGGATATGGAGTCTCAGCTGCTGACCATTGACAAGCGTGGCCGCTCAGGGCTTCTTTCAGTTGATTTTAATGGCCGGATTTTCAAAGCATGGCTGGGATTTGATGTGGTCGAT
>CAMNGW010000289.1 GCA_946538615.1 uncultured Clostridia bacterium | reverse complement strand
TTGTGGACCACTTTTTATTTGTCTTTACCGCCCGCAACTTCACATAGTATTTATGATCTGTATCACGCCTGGCCCTGTCAGGTCCTGCTCCTGGACTGAGGGGACACGCAGTGCTCAGGCGCTTGTATTTTTTTTATACTTCCAGTCAGTTCAGCCCCATCGCAGCACGCTGGGCTGCTTTGATGTCCATTTCCGCGCGCTGTGCTCTCATCGCGGCCTTCAGGGCATCCTGAGCCGCCCGTATCCGGATATCCGCAATGCTTTCCATTTTCCGCTTTTCCTGGTTTACCCATTTCAGCCATTTTTCATGGCGCTTCTTTTCGTTTGCTTCCAGATATTCACCAACGGTAGGATTTGGTTAAGCAAGGGACTCCACCGCTTACTGTGTTCATTTCGTTTACATTCAAGGTTTTCATAATCTATATATCTTTTCTTAATCACAAATTGAATTCGGCTTTCCGCTTTACAGCGGAACGTTTTTCAGATGACTGTCAGGTTTTCATCCACCCGACACAGATAGATACGCTTCTTTTTTCCGGATGGCAGTTCCGATCTGAAAAAAATTGAAAAATATCTGAAAAATCTCATTTGTCAAAAAGAAATCAGAGGAAAAAGCCAGGCTCAGCCACAGAAGATGGAAATGCGTTCGAAGCCGGGAAAGGACTTTGCATGAATATGGTATGAGCCTGGACAGGAGCGGTCCTGTCAGATCCTTTGGGGACAGCTCCATGATTTGGGCTGAAGTCACACCAGAAGGTTTCTGAATAACAGGATGCTCCTGATGAAATGGATGAAACGGGCTTTGGGGCAGATGGACCGCTGTATATTGAAAGAATGGGCCTCCTGAAGAGCTGGCGCATGATTCATGACAAAAAGGATGTTCCGGGTGCACTGTGTCTGCATGGGACGCGGCAAGACAGGAAAAGCCCAGTCAGCGCTTCATGGGTGAAGTCTGACTGGGCACAGATTCAGGATGGTGCCGTACAGTGAACCGGAAAGGGCTATCTGTTCTGCAGGATCCATTCTGCTGTTTTGCTCTGCTGCTCCTGTGCAGAAATCAGAGCGTCCCCATCGCCGCTTTGGCGTCCATAATTTCCAAACTGTGCATGGTTCCCGCCCTCGATGAGAGATATGTCACTGTCAGCTGGCAGGTACTGGTTTGCTTTTTTCAGCCTTTCCATGCTGAGGACCCCATCTTCCGATCCGTAGATGATCCGGGTGCGCGTATTCTGTTCAAAAGGTTTTGTCGGGTACGCGGCAAGCAGATAAATGCCTGACAGATGCTTACTGTGTGCTGCGTAGCTTGCAGCCATTGCGCCTCCAAGAGAATGTCCGCCGATGTACCAGTGGGCATAATTATGCTGCTTCATGACGGAATCTGCTTTGTTTATGCCGAAAACAGCAAGACGGAACGGCATTCTGACCAGACAGACATCCATGCCCTGCCCGGCAAGGCGGTGGAGCAATGGCGCGTACGCTGTTTCCTCGACTTTGGCTCCAGGGTAGAAGATAAGTGCATCATCTTCAGATGGGCCATCGAAGAGCCATCCGTAATCAGTTTGTGTTACCGTAACAGTATCATCAGACCGCAAAGCAGCGTGAGCTGACTCATCTGCATGATAGTATGTTTCAGCATACATCAGGAATGTCACACATGTGAGGGCCATCACAATCACCGGAACCATCCACAGCAGCCTTCTTTTCCATACAGAATGGCCCTTCTTACAGTTTTTCACGCATATCCTCCTTAACAAGAAGCATGACTTGATCAGTACCGGATTATAGGGCTGACGCTTCAGTTGCGTATTCTATCACCTTTTCTCAATTTCAGGCAATCAGACAGATGAGAACATACAGACCGGCCTTGTGCAGGCCGGGATGCTTTGCAGAAAGCAGGATTTCCCCATCTGCCTGTCAGTTTCATGAGATGGTCAGGTTATGAACAGAAGCCCTGATTCCTTTGGGAAAAATGTAAAGCCCAATTTTGGGAAGTCCTCTGAAAGCTGCGGTATGCGCCGTGCAATGTTTCCGACAGATGGCATTCTTTTCAGTGGAAGTTTTGACGCAACGGAGCAGGCATTCAAACAATGGATGAAAAGATGGAAATCAGGAGGATTCTGTACTCTCTGAAAGCGGCAGAATGAAGGGCTCCAGGTGTCTGATTCACAATGCCGGTCCGTGCAGAGCCTGCTGCCTCAGGACATGCCACGGACAAAAGCAAGGGAATGGAGCGGGATCCAGCATCGTTTTCCGTGATGCAAATATGTCTATCGTATGTGTTTTGCCTGTGTCTTCAGATCCATTTCAGCTGTAAAGATCATCCCGGACAAAAGCAGCAGCACAGCCTCCATCAGACTGTGCCGTTTTGTCAGGATGATTCTCTGTTTCCCATCCGGGTGCCGGCAAGCAAGATAACCAGCGCGATGATGAACAGGGGACCGGGGAAACAAAGGGATACAAGCACTCAATGCAGTGTGTCTTCCGGTGTGTTTCCATCCGGCGCTTCAGCATGCTTTCCTTGACAGGTGCTAAGTGTGTATGTACAACCCATACATTACCGGATATCATGTTCGGGAAAATGACAGGCCCCGCTGCGGGAACCCACAAGAATCAGAAATCCGTATTCATACGATACGGAACAGAACATGCAGAACTGTTCGGGGAGGACCGTATGGACCGAAGACAGAGAAAGAGCAGGCAGGCCATTTTCCGGGCTTTCACAGAGCTTTTGAAGGAGAAGAGCTATTCGAAGATCACTGTTCAGGAGATCATTGATCTGGCGGATGTGGGCAGGACGACGTTTTACACGCACTTCGAAACGAAGGATGCCCTTCTGGAATCCATATGCGCCGATATGTTCGAACATGTCTTCTCCGAAGAGCTGGACAAGGAAAAGACCCACGACTTCTCAGGTGTTCATGACACGAGAACCAGGGTCACGCATATCCTGTACCACCTGCAGGATCACATTGCGTACCTGCCCGGCATTCTGTTCGGGGAAAGTGACGCGTTCTTCATGGGGTACTTCAAAGAACAGCTCAACGGTCTCTTCGCAGAATCCGTCCAGCCGTATGAAAGGGTCCCGTATGACTATATGCTCCATCACGTGGTATGTGACTTTGCCGAAACCATCCGCTGGTGGGCCAGGCACAGTGAGTATGCCCCGGAAGAGATCAGCGCGTTTTTCTTTGAGACCACGCCGGGGATCAGATAGGGGAACGCAGTGAAAGAGTGTCAGGTACGCGCCATTTACTCTTTGACAGAACGCTGCGCCCACAGCAGAAGCGGACAGGTCATGGAGATGCTGTGACGTGATGCGCACCGCGGTCAAATGGATATCCCAAGACGTTCCGCGGCTTTTCAGGGTAAATCAAACGGGGCTGTCTGAGCAGGCAGCCCCGTTTCAAGTATCCGGGAACGTCCGGGCCTGAGAGACAGAAAGCACTCTGCGGTCCGGGTTTTTCATATAGAGCATGAAGGAAAGATGTCACTCGCCATAGGCATTGGTGTACACGCGCTGATTGATTTCCATATACTGGTCCAATCCTCTGTCTTTCAGACCCTTGAGGTACTCGTCCCACTGTTCCTCAACGCCGCCGTTGGCGAGCCATTCAGCGCGCTTCTGGTTGGTGTAGGACAGGAGATCGGAGGTAATCTGGATCAGTTCATCATTGTCCTCTTCCGACATGAGCATGGTCGGGAGGTACTGGAATGTCGCATACTTGCGGTAATAATTTTCGTTGCGGTCAAACTTGGCCTGATGGCCGGCGCTGCGCGGGATCATGCCTTCAAACATATCGCGGGTCAGGGCCACAGGTCCGTCGGATGCGAAAGCTTCCTTGTAGCGGAACTCATCATAGCTCATGCCTTCGGGTGTGGGGACATAGTCATAGGTGCCGTCGCCGTTGTCAATCAGGTTGATGCCGATGGGGCCGAGGTCGCACTGCATGCTCCAGACCGGATCATAGAACAGGTCCACCCACTGCATGAGCAGCGCGGGATCATGGCACTTGTTGGTGATGGCAAAGCCATTGGCGGACATGTTATTGGAAGATGTCCAGCCCCAGGAAGTGGTGCCGTCCGGTCCGAGGAGCGGGGAGAGGGGTTCATACTCATCCTGGTGGACCGTACCCAGGTCAAAGGCGTTCCAGCACATGAACACGCCGATATTGGCAATTTCACCCTGGTTCTGCGCGTTATAGGTCTTTTTGTCCATGGTGAAGCCTTCCTTGTCGATCAGGCCTTTGGCAAAGAAGTGCTCATAGAGGTACTTGCAGCCTTCCTTGTAGTTCTCGGTGGCGGGAACATACACAAGTTTGCCGTCATCAATGACGATGTGGGATCCGTCGTCGGTCAGGGTGTCCGGGTAACCGAAGGCACCGAAGAAGCCGCCGATATCGCGCTGGGAACCGTTGAACTTGAAGG
>CAMNGW010000288.1 GCA_946538615.1 uncultured Clostridia bacterium | reverse complement strand
CGTGCAGTATATTGCCGGTCAGAGTGATGAAGCTGGTCTGAAGGCTGCATATGACGAATGGGCTATGATGGGCGGCGACCAGATGACTCAGGAATACAACGAAGCCTATCATGCTGCTCAGAATTGATGTTTCTGATAACTGTACCCCTTGGGGCTGCCGCTATGCGGCAGCCTTATCCTTTGTAAATCAAAGCGAAAAAGAGGAGAGTCTATGATCGAGTACCGAGACAGTATAACCGGCTATCAGATCCGCAAATATACCCATGGGCCTGAACGCAATGCCAAGTTGTATTTCACCTGTGAGAATTTTTCCACAGATGACAAATACTTTTTCTTTATGAAGCAGCAGCTGGAAGGAAAAGATGACGGTGGCTGCTATCGCGCCAACGTGGAAAGCGGTGAAATTGCCCGCGTCACGGACTACAGTTTCCGCGGCTTTGCCACGGACCGTGAAAAGAATATCGGATATACCTGCAAAAATGAAACCGAAGTTTATGCTGTGAACCTGTCTGACAATACCATGACAAAGATCGGCGATCTTCCCAAAGGCGGCCAGATCACAGGGCACCTCACCGCAGCCGACACCGGCCGGATAGCCTGCAGCTATCATCTGGCCAACAAATATTATGGTCTTGTCATCATGGATCCCGGCAAAGAAGCGGAAGTGGTCTATCAGAGTGATTACCGTCTTGGACATGCCCAGATCTGTCCGACAGATGAGAACCTGATTTTCTATATTCATGAAACTGAGGGTGACGCCTTCCAGCGCACATGGATGTTTGATGTCAAAGAACGCTATGTCCGTCCTTATTATGTAGAGCATCCCAGCGAATGGATCACCCATGAAGTATGGGCCGCTGACGGCACAGAAATGGCGCTAATGAAGCTCGCCCCCGCGGGCTTTGTGGATGGGAAAAAGGGCGAAGTACATACAGGAAATATCATCATCGGTGATAAAGACGGGCGCCATTTTGATATAGCGGCCACAAGCACGCAGCTGCTGCACCCCTGTATCAGCCGGGACCACAAATGGCTGTGCGCCGACCGTATCAGTTATCTTGGAACTTCCATTCAGGAAGGTGTTGTTCTCATTGAACGCGCTACAAAAAAAGCCAAACTGATTGCAACCACCGGGCATTGTAAAACAGGTGCAGACCATCAGCACCCTTCTTTCAACCGTAGGGGCGATCAGATTCTTTTCTCCAATCCGGATGAAAACGGAAACGCACAGGTATGCGTCATAGACCTGAATCAGGTCTGGAAAGACTGGTAATCTCTTCCTGCTTTTCCATGCACCTGTCATGGGGACCATCAGAAGGCAGGGCACGACTCTGCCTCTTGTTTTTTTCACTCAGGCCCATTTTTTCATCCCGTCATATCAAAAAGGAAAGTGAACATGGATAACCGATATTTGTTCCATCACGGGTGGCGGTTTCTTCTGTCCGGAACTTTTCCCCTTGAGAAAGCACTCAAAGCATACACTGAAGGCACCGGAAGGAGCCCTGTTGATCCTGACTATGACGACAGGGACTGGGAGAACGTCACACTGCCGCATACCTTCAACGACAAAGATCTTTTCTCTGTTCCTATTGAAGACGGAGGCAGCGGACAGGTCCGCACGTGTGTCTTTTACCGCAACACCCTCCGTCTTCCACCTGAACACCGTCATAAACGTGTTTTCCTCGTTTTTGAAGGTGTACGCCAGACCTGTTATGTCTATGTCAACGGCAGCCTCGCAGGCTACTACGAAATGGGCGTCGGTCCTTTTGGCTTTGATCTGACGCCCTTTATACATCCTGAGGAGGATAATCTGATTGCCATTGCAAGCGATAACACAAGCACGCGGAATATCCCTTTCTGTATTGCCGAAACACCCAACAAAACGGGTGTTGCGCCCGGTTCTTATCTGCAGAGCCAGGACCAGAAAGTCCCTCCGGACCGGGAGGGCGTCGGATTTTTCTGGAACTGCAATGATTTTAATCCCACCCTGGGAGGACTTTCTCAAAACGTATATGTCTATTTTAAAGAGGATGTCCATCTGACCCTTCCCATTTATGCGAACCTGCAGAGCCATGGATGTTACATTTATGCTGATCATTTTGATTTTGTTCATCATACGGCATGTATCCACATCGAGGCCGAGATCCGCAATCTGTCTTCTCATGATGTGACGTGCCATGTGACAGCCAGGGTCCGCAACAGGGCGGATCAGCTTCTGGCCCAGTGGACATCGGATGAAACATCCATCCCCTCCATGCCATACAGTTTTCCTCTTTCGGTTGTCCCGGAAGATGCTTACAAATGGGACCCGGCTTCTGCCCATTATGTTCCGGAAGATGAAGATAAAGTCCGTCCTTCGTGTCTGGAAAGCCTGTGCACTGCCAGAATCGCCTTTTCTCAGGTCGTTTCCGGGCTGACTTTCTGGGAACCTGCGCATCCCGAACTGTACCGTGTTGAGCTTCTCCTCCAATCAGGAGACAAACAGCTTGACTCCGAAGAAATTGAGACGGGTTTCCGGCACGTCCGCTACGATAAGGACCAGGGTATATGTCTCAATGGGCATCCCGTCTGGCTCCGAGGATATGCTCAGCGCGCTTCCAATGAATGGGCTGCAAGCGGTATTGTCCCTGAATGGATGCATGATCAGGATGCCAAATGGGTCAGGGAGAGCGGTGCCAACCACATCCGCTGGATGCATGTTGCGGCCAATCCGGTCGACATCCGCGCCTGCGACAGGCAGGGCATTGTATGTACACAGCCTGCCGGTGACAAAGAAAGGGAAACCTTCGGAAGGCAGTGGGATCAGCGCATTGAACTGATGCGCAACACCATAATCGCCTTCCGTAACCATCCTTCCATCCTCTTCTGGGAGGCAGGAAACAATGTGATTTCCACCGGTCACATGCGTGAAATGAGGCAGCTGAAGCAAATCCTGGACCCTTTTGGCGGACGGTTCATGGGGTGCCGCACTATCAACACAGAAGATACGCTGGCAGAAAGCGAGTATGTGGGGACCATGCTGAACCGTCACGCTGCCCGCTTCCTTGCCGAGCACGGTCCTGTCACTGAAACCGAATACAGCCGTGAAGAAGCTCCCCGGCGGGTCTGGGACGACTATACTCCACCCGATTATGATTACCGCAACAGGTTCCTGGGAAAAGGCGGCAGAAAACAAAAGGGACTTGATTTCTATGATCTGACCAGTGAGGATCTCGCTCTTGAAAACGCCCGGGGTTACAGCGAATTCTTCTTTGACCGGATCGGAGGAGCTTCCGGGAAAAATCTGTACAGTGCCTGCGCTGCTCTCTGCTGGACCGATTCCGCCCAGCATGGCCGTCAGAGCTACAGTGAAAACGGAAGAATGAGCGGCCGTGTCGATGCCATCCGTGTGAAGAAGCAGAGTTTTGATGTCTTCCGCGTCATGCACTCTGCCAGCCCTGCAGTGAAGATTCTCGGACATTGGAATTACCCGCCTCTGACACCTTCCAGCTACCGTGCTTTTCAGAAAGTGTTCAATGGGAGCTATTGGGAAGAGACCGGTACCCATATTCTCCGGGACCCTGAAAACAAAACAGTTTACTGTGCAGCCAGCTACCCTGTCAAAAAAGTTGAACTGTACATCAATGGCCGTCCAGCCGGCTGCTGCATGCAGCCCCAGTATGGCTTTATCTTTGCTTTTCCCTCCACAGACATCACACAAAGCGGTGAAATCAGAGCCATAGGGTACGATTATAATGACTGTGCAGTCTGTGAGGACCGGATCGTGACATGCGGTTCCCCGGCACATATTCTCCTTACAGCGCATACCTCTTGCGAAGGCTGGCTGGCCGACGGCAATGATCTTTGTTATGTGGATATTGCCATCACAGATGAAGACGGGCGCATCTGTCCCCTCGCTGATATGCGCATCGATTTTGTACTCACTGGACCGGCCCAGCTTCTGGGCGGTTACAACAGCGGCCGGTTCGAGGGGAACGGAAGGCACGATAATGTGATCCATCAGCCTTTTGTCTTCGCCGAATGCGGTGTGAACCGTGTCCTTCTCCGGTCGGATACAAAAAACGGAACTGTACAGCTTAAGGCCTCTGCCCCTTCCCTGCCCTCTTCATCCATCACGCTTCATACTGTTCCTGCTGAAAATACCGTGCTTTCCCTCAAGCGCCCCTGCGTGCATTATCCCAACGAAGGCGAGCTGCCCCCAGCCTCCGAGGACATAGTCCTTCCTGTCTCAGAAGCTGATCAGGTAAAATACGTGCCCGAACCCGAACCCTACTGCAAGGTTATGGTCAACGGTCAGGAACCGGATTTCCGGGGCATCAGGGCTGTTCACCGAAACGGCAGGGTATGGGGAAATGTCCTGTGCATTCTTGAGCGGATCCGGAGCATCTCACCCCAGTGCCTGTCATATACGTGGGACCCAACCGGCGGAACCCTTTCCC
>CAMNGW010000287.1 GCA_946538615.1 uncultured Clostridia bacterium | reverse complement strand
GAAAGGAGGCCGTCAAGACCATCCTGGAGATTCGCTGAATTTACGATAAAAATAATAAGGACCATCATGACCGGGATATAAGCTATGCCCAGGTCCACTGTCATTGTTGAAAACGGAATCAGAATACTGCTGCCCACTTTAGGAGAATAGTAGCAGTAAACAGAAAATGCAGCAGCCACAAAAAACTGGCCAATGATCTTTTGGATAGGCGTGAGCCCTTCATGCCGCTTTTTTACAGCTTTTATATGATCGTCCGCAAAACCAACAGCCATAGACAAAAGGCTCATGAGAAGAAGAGGCGCCATGAAATCCCAGACGCCCCCAAAAGGCAGAGGATGGAAAGCTATTGACGCAGTCAGTACGGCAGCCGCAATCATCAGTCCTCCCATGACAGGAGTCCCCTGTTTTGTTTTATGGGTCTGTGGACCTAAATCGTAAATTGTCTGTCCGAAATGCTTTTTCCGTAAATATGGAATAAACTTTGGTCCCATAAGAAGCACAATAAACAAACCCACAATAACTGATAGTATCATCCGCAACATGCCGTATTCAACCTGACTTTCTGATTGTTAAGCTTTCATTTCACGCAGAATTTCCTGAACAACCTGCTTTTCATCAAACGGACGCTTGACTCCCATGATCTCCTGATAGGTCTCATGTCCTTTTCCCGCAAGAACAATAATATCGCCTTCCTGAGCCATGTTCATGGCATAGCGGATGGCTTCCTTTCGATTTTCTATGACAGTATAAGGTTTGCCAAGTGGCTTGATTCCTTCTTCAATTGCATTGAGGATCTGCATGGGGTCCTCAGAGCGCGGGTTATCACTGGTCAGCACACAGTAATCAGCCAGCTGTCCGCCTATTTTTCCCATAATGGGCCGTTTCTGATGGTCACGGTCTCCACCGCATCCGAACAGCGCGATCACCCGTCCTTTGGCAAACTCTCTGACCGTTTTCAGTATATTCTTCAGAGCGTCGGGTGAATGGGAATAATCCAGTATGATTTTATATGGTGTTCCTGTCTGGAGCATTTCAATGCGTCCAGGGACAGACTGTATGTTTTCAAGGCCCTTGCGCACATCTTCTGCGTCTATGCCCAGGACCATCGCAAGGCTCGCTGCAGCCAGAGCGTTATAGACATTGAACATACCCGTCATCACAAGATGCACACTGAAGGCCTGCGTGTTATGGAGGCACATATTGAATGACACGCCATTTTCAGTGATCTCGATATCCCTTGCAAATAAATCCGCATTGGCAGAGATACCATATGTGATAAAGGGAACTTTGAGATCCGGGATGATTTTTTCAACCGTTTCCTCGTCTGCGTTCAGTGTTACATTCCTGCACTGCTGGCCCACAATAAACGATTTTTTGGTCTCAAAGTACCTTTCCATATTTTCAAAGTAATCCAGATGATCCTGGCTGAGATTGGTGTAACATGCCACATCAAATGTCATGCCATCGAGCCGTTTCATATCAATGGCATGGGCAGATACTTCCATACCCACATACTCAACACCGGCGTCCGCCATTTCCCGGAGCGTTTTCTGAAGTTCAACCGGATCCGGCGTAGTCAGATGGCTGGCTATCTTTTTGGTTCCTATAAGCGTCCCTGTCGTACCGATCAGACCGCATTTGTATCCGGCCGCTTCGATAATCGATTTGAACATATAGCTTGTTGTTGTTTTTCCTTTTGTGCCCGTGATCGCGCACATGCGCATTTTTCTGGCCGGGTAGCCGTAAAAAGCTGCACAAATCCTGGCCATAGCGGCACGTCCGTCACTGACAAGAATCTGCGGCACATCAAATGGTAGGTATCTCTCGACAACAAGAGCAACACAGCCATTGTCAATGGCTTCCTGGGCAAAAGCATGGCCATCAAAGCGCGCACCGACAATGCAGAAGAACAAGCCATTTTCGTGCTTTTCATGACTGGACGAAACCACATTCCGGATGTCAGTGTCCAGATCGCCACGGGAACCGAGCATATATACCAAGTCCGCACATAATTCTCTGAGTATCATAATAACCTCATCATATCATAGGATCTGTTTTTGCTGAGTCACAATAAAGAATAACCATTTATCTTACAGTACCGGATCAAAGCGATCAGCTTTCCGGTATGCCCTGTTTATTCCATTCCCGCTGGCATAACAAAATTGGCATCCTCAGGCGCAACCAGCGTCTGCTTTTCCACGCCTATATCTGAAACCAGACCTATGTCTACAGCTTCATACCCCACAAAAATGCCTGTCTCTTTGGCTGCAATATCATTGCTGAGCTGTGTACACTTCGTTTTGACGTCCCTTACATTGATCTCCATCTGACGGTTCCTGATCTGGATATTCACAATTTCAAGGCGGCCTGTCAGTATGATCATCAGAAATACGATACCCATGAAAATCCATATGCCATGAGCAAATGAAGAACGCAGACCATCCGGCCCGTATAACGCTTTGATTTTTCTTGCCTGAGCTTCCCGCCTAGCATGCAGCTGGTCCATGCGTGCCGCATGGTCTCCGCCCTGATACGTTGCACGCATATCCGGGCCAATCTCAGGCGACCCCACAGAAGAGCGCAGACGTTCTCCCGGTGCAGTCCCCCTTGAAGAATAATAGGCCCTTTTATCAATGCGCCGAACACTTCTTCTAGAAAATTTTCCTGTCTGCACCAAGTTTTCCTTCTTTCTTTATCTGTCAGAGCAGGCCTTCTGCCTGGAGTTTTGTTTCCAGTTCAGCGATCTGTTCCAGTATATCCGGCAGTGACATCTGGAATTTCTCACGTGCAGCGTTAGCACGTGACAGTGCGATGACGCGCACATGATCATTCGCCCCTGTAACTTCCAGATCTTTTTCATTGAACAGCAGTTCTTCACGCACCTTCTGCGGAAGCAGGATACGTCCCTGTCCATCACATTCCTGTCCCCGGAAAGAGAGCGCATCAAACTGATTAAGGAGCATATTCAGCTGCGGATTCAGTGATCCCAGCTTCGCATATCTGTCACGGACACGAGCCCAGGCAAGGTTCGGATACAAAGCTGCATAAGAAAAATCTTTTGAAGGCGCTATATAAAAAGACTGACCAAGACCTTCACGGTAAGCCTGAGGCACAACCAGCCTGCCTTTGCTGTCCAGAGAATGCAAATAAGAGCCAATAAAACTTGTCTCATATTTTTTCAGCGCTTCATGTTCTTTTGTATCCTGGTCTTCTTCGACGGACAGCTTTGAGCCATCCGGCTTATTAGGCTGTTCCATCGAATACCACCTTTCCCCACAAAATTGACATGATATTGGTCTGCTGTCCCATTCTACACCACCGAACAACTTTTCTGCAAGAGCATTATTTTGTGTCCTGAAAGCGGCAGATACACATTTCACAACATATTTTTCCGAAAAACACAAAGGGGAAAACATCAACATCTTGTATCACGATCAATACATCTGGTCATGATTTAGCGCAAAAAAAGGACAGCATTCTATTGAATGCTGTCCTTGTGAACAGGATTATCCTGAATCTGCGGAAAGTATTTTTTTATGCCGGCATTGTCTTTTTTTCGTGTCCCTCTCCCACCGCACAAAGCTCCCAAAAAGTGGGGACAGGTGGGGGAAATGGCACGCATGGATTGGTTATTTTTCGTTTTTCTGCACGGGCAGCTGAAAAAGGCGAAAGTCTAAAGCATCACAGCTTGTCAGGTGATAACTGATAGCATGGTGCTCTCCTTCAAACTTGGCTGCGATCCCTTTCCCGTGCAGATGTCCATAAACAACCTGCTTTATAATAGGAAAAGATTCCAGTATCCGGGTAAACCCAGTATCTGTCAAAGAAGGATACAACGGAGGGTAATGCATCATGACGATAACCGGACGTGATCCAGCGATCCGCACAGCTGCATCCAGGGAAAGTTTTAAACGGATGCATTCCCGCTCATACACTTTCATGTCCTTTTCTGTCATCGTTTCGCCACAGCCCGGAACCAGCCATCCTCTGCTGCCGCACACGACAAATTCCCCCAGGTCCACCGCATCATTCTGAACCACGTACATGTTTTCAGGCAGTTTGGCACGGATCTGGGCAACTGAGGACCACCAGTAGTCATGATTGCCCCGAAGAAGGACTTTTTTTCCGGGCAGTTTTCCAATTGCATCAATGTCAGCCATCGCATCATCCAGATACATTGCCCATGAAATATCTCCCGGAATCAGGACACAGTCGTTCTCTCCAACGCGTGTTTTCCAGTCTGCAAAGATCCGTTCAATGTGACATTCCCAATTCATTCCGAAAACTTCCATGGGCTTGTTCTGCCCACCGGACATATGAAGATCAGCGATGACAAAACAATTCATGTTCTTTTTGAACGCCCCTAAGATTACTGTTCTTCTTCCTCTTCCTCAACCATGTCCCGTTCTTCATCCTCACGGACACTTTCAAGGCTCAGTGCATTTTCCA
>CAMNGW010000286.1 GCA_946538615.1 uncultured Clostridia bacterium | reverse complement strand
GTACTGACAATGTCCTGTGTTTTGTCCAGCCGCACTTCCACCGTCATCTCAGCACCTGTGCGTGTTACAGTTTTTGAGCGAAGGTGGCGCTGCTTAATTGTGGCACGGATCACTTTATTGATATCGTCTTCTGCCGCCTGATCATAGTGTACGACAAGGAGATAATTATTCGGGCTCCTGAAATGTACAAAGGAGATAATAAAGAGAATAACAGCAATTCCAAGGGCTACGGCAATCGCTACAATATACAGTTCTGCCCCCAGCAGAATGCCCATCGTCAGCGCCCAGAACATATAAGCTGTGTCCATGGGCTCTTTGACAGCAGTACGGAAACGCACAATGGACAGTGCGCCGACCATGCCCATGGAGAGAGAAATATCGCTCTTGATGCACATAACAACAGGCGTGGTAATCAGGGTAAGCATAATCAGAGTAAGTGCAAAATTCGGGCTGTAGAGCACACCGCGGTAGCAGCGTTTGTAGGTAAAAGCAACAATGCATCCCACAAGAAATCCCATGATCAGCGCAATAATCACCTTAGCTGGTGTCAGCGCGGCAAATTGTTCAGAAAAATACTGTGACAGACTTGAGTTGGATTGTACAAGGCTCCTGACACTGACAGACTCTGCGAATGCTGTAGAAATAAACATGCTCTTTCCTCCAATTTTGATTGCTTAAATAATCAATCAGATCATCTATTCATGATGTATCAGACGGCATCTTCCGGCATAGGCGGCCGCTCACCAAAATAATGGATCATCTGCTCATCGGTGAGCTTAAAAACATCTTTCGCATATCCCCATAAAAGGTTTGGTCTCTTTTTCAGCGTGTTCTGCAGTCTCTGAATCCGTTTTTCCCAATAGCGGTAGGCGCCGTCTGCTGTCGTCGGAACTTCGCTGATGACATACTGGTCATTGAATTCGCCCCAGCGGGCCCAGTGCAATTGCATTTCCGGAGTAATCTGTACCACAAGTGGCTCCAGGATCTCCAGCATCTTATCTGTGGTAAGTTTCTGGAACACATCACCGAACTTGGTCAGGAAACGGTCTTTATATTCCGGGACCTCAAGGAGCTTCAAAAGAATGGTATTGTCAATAAGCTGTTGACCCATTCCCTTGGCTTTGGTGTAGGACTTTGGACTGTTGAAGCTGGAGTTGAAAAGGCCATAGTCTGCGTCGTACCAGATCCAGCGCCACTTGCTGCCTTCCTGGTTGGTCAGGTAAAAGCGCGTATTGCCGATATCCGAATTGCCTACAAACATCTCCAGGGCAATATATTCAAAATAATTATCGACGTCGACACGGTCAAGGATATATTGCAGATCCTCAGCCTTGCCTGCCGGATCGGATGATTTGATTTTTGAGATCATATCCCTGTAAGCGCGCCTTGCCTGCGTTGTGCCATATTTCAGTGCGCCGGAGGCTTCCAGAATCGTGATCTGATTGGCATCCCGCATATCCATTCCCTCATGCTGGGCCACAAAGAAACGGTCGACACGCTCGCGCATGTTCATATGTCCCCAGTAGGTACCGTTGATATATACAACTACCGGGTTCCATGCCTGATGGATCACCTGTGTGCCGTAATAATCCAGAAGACGCGATTCAAAACCGTCAAGGAGACGGGTCCACATGCAGTCATTTCCTGAATTGCGCAGAACAAAGGATTTATACTGTTCATATTCTCTGTCATCGAAAAGTTTAGCATCGAAGTATTTCTTGCCATACAATGACTTGGCCCGGAATTTCATTGATTTTTGCGGCATGTCCAGAGAATAATCACCCATTAAGGAAACTTGCGTATCCTGTGTAATGACAGTTGTACCATCAAGAAGATAATATTCGACATGGGCCGGTCTAGGAATCTTTCCGTATTCACGGTACACGGTTCCCTTAAAGGGTAACACGCCAGGTTCTTTGACAACGCCCTCCCCTGTTACCAGCATGCCTGTCTGCGGGTTCCACAATTCATATGGATCGATAACAACAGATACGATGGGAAGAGTATGGTAGGCATTGATGAAATAGCTTCCCGTCACAATGTCCGATGCGCGATAAGCAGAATTATCTGAAAAAGCCCGTGCGCGGATCACAAACGTATAAATCTGATCGATTGATTCCCCGCGGTATACCGTAGAATTCACTGTTGGGATCGAGCCGTCAAGTGTGTAATAAACCGCCGTGCCCTCGGGCACCTGTATGGTCAGTGATACCGGACCGTGATGAATGCCCGGTTCTACACTGAATGCAGGTTTTTCACAGTAGCCCACAAAACCATTTGTAGCATTGGCGCTCGAGGGGGTTGGAGCATCATAATAAAAAAAACCGGACATGCCCAGAGTTCGGCCATATGAGATGTTGGTGGGGACCATAGGCAGCACAAGTTTGTCCAGGACATACCCCGTGGGATCGCTCAGGCAGACAGTCTCTCCGCCCGCACGCAGGATCCTGTAGTTGGTATGCAGGACAGACCCTGTAGCAGCTGTACCATCACACAGGACAATCTTGTACTCTCCCGGGCGGATGGTTGTCCCCAAAGGAAACTGCCATTTCCTGGGCCTTTTAATATTATCCGAAAGGCCGAAACCAGAAAGGTCCACCGTCTCAGTGCCCGCGTTGTACAATTCTATCCAGTCCACGTAAGGACCATTTTCATATATCACGACAGAGTCGTTCGACGCCATGACTTCAGTAATAATGACACCTGTTCTGTTGCGCTGGCGCAGATCATAATCTGCGCCAGCGATATCTTCATTGCTCCGCCCGGGTGTGGCCAAGTTATGCACAGAGAACCCGCCTCTTGCATCCCTGGCGTAGGAACTGTCCGCAGGCAAATTGTCAAGCGTTACGCGGTCCACCAGATGGCCGTTTCCATCTGACAGCACAACCGTATCATGCTCGGCAGATATTCTGAAATTGGCATGCGGAATGGCTGTTGCATCGCTTCTTCTGTCTTTACCCGAGCAAAAAACCAGATAATAACTGTGGGGCGCTATTACTGCTCCCTGTGGAAAGCGCCATTTCAGCGGTTTGGTTTCTTTATTACTCAGTGCAAAATTGTCAAGGCTGATAACCGAATCCGTCGTATTGTACAGTTCGATCCAATCGACAAACTCACCATCCTCATCAGCCAGTCCGCTCTTGGCATCTGCCATGATCTCATTGATAATCAGGCTGCCTTCTGTGACCATCGTGTCTGTACGGTAAGTCAGATACCCTTCCTGACTGTTGGGATATCCTGGACTGAAATAGGCAACTTCCTGAAAGCTGCCGTCATCCAGCAGGGCATAGCTTGTATCACTGGACATGATCCGGTAGGTTACAGAATCCAGCAGAAAGGCATTGGGATCATACAGGTAAATGGTTTCACCTACAGATGAAAGCTTGAATTTTGCATGCAGAGGTCTTCCTGACTCCACCTGATTGGTTTTGTCACAGAAAACCACGATACGCTTGTCTGGCTCAAGAATAATATCCGGGAACAGAAAACGGATGGATGTGCCATCGTCCGACAATCCCACACCATTGAGATTGACGGCGTGATCGGAGCTGTTCCATATTTCGACCCAGTCCGCATAATTTCCCAGATCATCCGGTACAGCAGTATGATTTGAAGACATGATCTCACTGATACGGAGCCCTTTATAAGACGAGTCTGCTGAAGCCCCCTCGACCACCATGCCATCTTCGGTTGCTGTCGTATAACTTGCCCGTTTCTGTGGCTCTTTTGGTGTAAATGCAATAAGTGCCAACAATACCGAACCGAGTATAACCGTTGCGTAAAGCATTCCTCTGCGTTTTCGTTTCCTTGCCTGAGCCTGACGGTCTTTCTCTTTGACCGCACCCTGACGGTTCGCTGTTCTTCTGCCTGTACGCCTCATCTCTGACATGCTTCACACCTTCTTTCTCAACCACTCTGAAGATATCAGACCGGCGGATTGTATCACGCATGGGGAACAATTGCAATTGTCTTCCCATGGATTGCTATTAAACAACGAAAAGCATTCTGCTTTTCTTCCCAGATGACCGTACCTCAGTCATCATCCCTGCACCCTGCGTTACCTCCTGTGTTCTGGTCAACATGGCAGTGCAGATGTCCCGCAAAGGCATGTCTGCGCTGATGTCATGGACCCCTGCCGGGAACCTTTGGATCAGCTTCAGTCTGCACAGAACTGACCATGAAAGTCAGCCTCCTCATCCTTATACAATACAGCCAGACAAACTGAGTATAGCTTTTTACCTGAAATTGCGCAATAATCGGTTGCTATTTCTGCCCTCGCCCATGCCTTGCCGGATTGGAAAAAAGGCTATGCTTATGAATTATCAGTCTGTGCCCTGTTCCTTTTTTCTGGTTCTCTGCTTTGCAGAATCTGTAATCAGCAGAATGAAAAAAAGAACCCAGTCCGAGTCCAGTACTCACAAAGTCCTGAAACTCGAACCGGGCGCCATTTGAA
>CAMNGW010000285.1 GCA_946538615.1 uncultured Clostridia bacterium | reverse complement strand
GGCCGTACAGCTTGAGAACTTTGTAAATTATAATGAGAGGATCACCCAGCAGTTCACGAATTTCAAAGACAATATCACAAGCCTTGGCACGGCAATGCAGAACATGTCAGAAACCAAGCTTGATGTTGACCTTCTTGTGATCTCCGGTGAAAATGGCAAGCTCCCGCAGGTCCATGACGGCTTCTTTGAAAAAGCTCTGCATGAGATCCGCAGCTGTGCAGCCTCTTACTTTGTGGATTACAATTCCCTCGGCGACAAGTATGAGGAAACCAAAGACAGCGATCTCATTGAGGTTTGGATTGTAACAGGCCGTGACCAGTCGACCGTACTTAAAACCATGGTTGACGATACGTTTACACCGAAGACTGGTATCCGTGTCAATGTCAAACTTGTCGTTGCGGATACACTTCTTACAGCGGTTGTGGCTGGCAATGGGCCGGATGTTGTGCTCTCCCTCGGCTCCTGGTTCCCTGTCAACTATGCTATGCGTAATGCTGTCGAGGACCTGACACAGTTCACAGACTATGAGAGCGTCGTAAAACCTTTCTATGAGAGTGCTCTGACCCCTGTCCGCTATAACGGAGGGGTATATGCCCTTCCTGAGACGCAGGAGTTCTCCGTGCTTTTCTACAGGACAGATATTCTTGAAGAGATGGGCATGAAAGCACCTGAAACATGGGATGATCTCATAGGCATGCTGCCCACCATACAGGGCAACAATATGTCCGTGGGCGTGCCTTATCCGGATATCACCAATGTGGATATGTCCATTTTCAACTCGCTGATTTATCAGCACGGCGGACAGATTTATGATGAAGAGGGCAAGCATACACTGATTGATAATGAGAACGGCGTTGATGCATTCAAGCTGTATACTTCCCTGTACAATGACTATGGGCTTCCTACAGTTTATGATTTTGTTTCCCGTTTCCGCTCAGGCGAGATGCCTATGGGACTGGCCAACTATAACACCTATAATACGCTGACGGTTTCAGCACCGGAGATCCGTGGACTTTGGGACTTTACCCTTTTCCCGGGAACTTTAAGGAAGGATTCACAGGGAAACATGGTTCTTGACCGTTCTGTTCATTCCACTGGATTGAGCTGCATGATGATTGCCACGGATGACGAACGCGTGAAAAAGAACAGCTGGGAATTCCTCAAATGGTGGGTTTCTGCCGAATCCCAGGTCCGTTTTGGCCGTGAGATTGAAGCTATTCTCGGTTCTTCTGCCCGTTACACCACTGCCAATCAGGACGCGCTTGCCCAGCTTGCCTGGTCAGCACCTCAGCTGAAAACACTCAAGGAACAGATGGCACAGACTGTTGGCTTCCGTGAAATTGCAGGCGGATATTCCACAACCCGTCATATGACCAATGCCATCCGAAGGGTTATCAACACCAAAGAGGATGTGCGGGAAACATTATTGACGTATGCAAGGACGATAAATGACGAGATCCGGATCAAACGAAAAGAGTTTGGTCTTGAACTGGATTAAGAGAGGAGGCGACAGATCTATGAAGAGCACATTTTCCAGGTATGTGGATATGAAGCGGGAAAATATCGCATATGGATGGGGCAAAGCAAAACGGATGAAAACCTGTTACCTGTTTCTCTTGCCGTATGCCATTTTGTTCTGTACCTTCTTTATTCTCCCGATCCTTACTTCTATTTATTACAGCTTTACTTATTACAATATTCTTGAACCTGCGAAGTTTATCGGGCTGCAGAACTATGTGAACCTGTTTTTGCAGGATGAAGTCTTTCTGACAGCTGTCAAAAACACACTGGTTATTGCGGTCATTACAGGACCTGTGGGTTATATCCTCTCTTTCCTGTTTGCGTGGTTTATTAATGAATTGCCCAAGTGGCTGCGCACAATAGCTGTTGTCGTCTTCTATGCGCCGAGTATTGCAGGCAATGCCTTCTATATTTTCTCGATTATCTTCCGTGGAGATGCATACGGCTATCTGAATTCTCTGCTTCTTCAGTTTGGTCTGATTGACGCTCCGCTCCTGTGGCTGACGGACCCGAATTATATGCTTAAAGTGATCATCGTCGTCATTCTGTGGATGAGCATGGGCACGGGCTTCCTCTCCTTTGTGGCAGGCCTTCAGGGTGTGGACCGGAGCATGTATGAAGCAGGTTATGTGGATGGCATCCGCAACCGCTGGCAGGAACTGTATTACATTACGCTCCCTTCCATGAAGCCAATGCTCCTGTTCGGCGCAGTGATGTCCATCACCTCAGCCTTTAATGTCTGCGATGTCCCACGTGCCCTGGCAGGATATCCTTCTACCGACTATGCTGCACGCACGATCGTCACCCACCTTTTTGACTATGGCTTCTCACGTTTTGAAATGGGCTATGCTTCAGCGATTGCTACAGTACTGTTCCTGATCATGATTCTGTGCAACAAGGCGATTCAATCTATGCTGAGGAGGGTTGGCACATGAGTGAAACCAAAAAGACAGCCAACGAACCTCAGGTCCGTCTGCGCGGTGATATGCTCCACGAACAGCTCGTACGTCTGGGCGAGATTCAGGAACCCAAGCCCCCGGTTAACCGGAAAAAGATTCTCCTGATATGGCTGATTATCGCGGTTGTTCTCACCGGCCTTGTTCTCCTGGTGCAGTGGAGGCTTGGACTGATCGAGGGATTTGAACTGCAGGAAATCGACCCGGCCACGCAGCTTCCGGATGGCGGCTACGGTGCTTATTACAGAGCGGGAAGGCTGCTGGTATTTCTTCTGGGCGGCTTCTATACGCTCGTGACCATTATCCGGCTTATTGCACCAAAACGGCGGCGGCCCAACCGGTCCGTCGGAGGTGACATCGGGATCTATCTGATGATGGCCATCATTGCTGTCGCTATGGTTTTCCCGCTGGTCTTCTCCATTTCGAGCTCACTGAAACCTCTTGATGAACTTTTCCGCTTCCCACCAAAAATATTCCCGCAGCACGTCACTTTTGATAACTTTGCGGATCTGTTCGTAACGCTTTCACAGAGCTATGTGCCTTTTTCACGGTATCTGGTCAATACAGTCTTTATCACTTTTGTAGGCACATTTGGTCATCTTATCATTGCTTCTATGGCTGCCTTTGTACTTGCCAAGTACGATTTTCCAGGAGGCAAAACATTCTTCTCCATTGTCGTTACGGCACTTATGTTTTCTGGCTATGTTACGGGTATCCCTAACTATGTGATCATGTCAAGGCTGCGCATGATTGATACGTACTGGGCCATTATCCTTCCTGCCTTTGCTGCACCCATCGGACTGTTCCTGATGAAGCAGTTTATGGAGGGCCTGCCCACAGCACTCATTGAAGCGGCACATCTTGACGGGGCAGGGGAGTTCCGGATTTTCTGGAGCATCGTTATGCCCAATGTCAAGCCCGCGTGGCTGACCCTTATCATCTTCTCAGTACAGAACCTGTGGAACACCAATGCTGCGACGGTGATCTATTCTGAAGAAAAGAAGACACTCGTCTATGCACTCCAGCAGATCCAGGCCGGCGGTATCGCCCGTACAGGACAGGCAGCGGCCGTTACTGTGATTGTCATGCTGGTGCCGATTATGATATTCATCCTCTCACAGAGCCAGATTCTCGAAACAATGGCCTCCTCAGGCCTGAAGGACTAAGGGAAGGAGAGATAAGCATGTTAAAGCGTATGTTATGCCTTCTCCTGATCCTCACTCTTTTCATTCCGGGTTTAGCTGCAGGTGCAAGTGACGGATATGTGACAACCTATGCCTATACCTATGATTTTTGGGACGAGATCCAGTATTCACCCAATCCCTACCGTGTTACTGACGTCATCTATTCAGCAACTCTCGGCCTGGAAACTCCCATGCGCCGCCCGCAGTCCCTATTCATACAGGGTGATCTGATCTATGTGGCTGACACCGGGAACAACCGGATCCTGGAGATCGCGAAGACGAAAGAAGGTTACCAGCTCAAGAGGATCATTGACCATGTGGACGGGGCTGAACCTGCTACATTCAAAAATCCCACTGACATGTTTGTGGATGCAGATGGGAACATCTATATTGCGGACAGAGATAACAATCGCGTTGTGATGATGGATAAGGACCTGCAGTTCATCAGGTCCTATGTCAAGCCGGTGGATTCCACTTTTGACCAGGCTATGGCATTTCTGCCCAACAAGGTTGTTGCCGATACCTCCGGACGCGTATATGTCCTGGCAACCAATGTGAATAAGGGCCTGATCAAGTATGAAGCAGATGGGGAGTTCACAGGGTACATCGGTGCGAACCCTGTCAAATACACGCTGTGGGACTATGTATGGAAAGAATTCTTCACAACAAAAGAACAGCGTGCCCAGCAGGCATCATTTGTCCCGACCGAATATGAAAATATCTATATCGACCATGAAGGCTTTATCTACTGCACCAATACTGTTTTTTCAGAGGGTGATCTGAGGGGCGGCAGTGCCAAACCGATCCGCAGGATCA
>CAMNGW010000284.1 GCA_946538615.1 uncultured Clostridia bacterium | reverse complement strand
GAAACAGGAGGAGAAAGAAAATGAAAAAGATGATTGCAACCGTGCTGGCCACAGTTATCATTTTGAGCATCTGCGGGATCGCCTCAACGGAGCAGGAGACAAGAAAAATGGAAACCGCTGCGGATGCGGACGAGTTTATTGCAGCATTTCTGGGAGAGCACCCGGAAGAACTGGAAAACGCATGGGCTTTTTCCGCACAGATGGAAGCTGTCCTCGGACAGGTGGGCGGAATTGCCGGAATCGCGAAACAGTTCTCTGCGTTTGGAACACCTGAAAATATCATGCCGGCGTATGAAGGGAAAGCAGGAGCGGTGAAGGTGTTCTATATACCCTGCACTTTTACTGCGATGCAGGTGGATCTGGTCCTTGCTGTCCAGGAAGGCGTGATTGCTGGCCTGCAAACCGGTCCATACAGCGGCAGCAAAGAGGAGACCACAGAATCCGATCTTTATGACAGCCTTGAATTGGCATTGCCGATTCCTTCGATTGGCGAACTGCCTGGAATCCTGACGGTTCCGAAAGGAGAAGGACCGTTTCCGGCGGTGATTCTCCTGCAAGGCTCAGGTGCCAGTGACAAGGATGAATCGATTGGAAATCTGAAACCCTTCCGTGATCTTGCGGAAGGTCTTGGGGAAAGAGGAATTGCTGTCTATCGATTTGACAAGCGGTCCTATGTGTATGGCATGGAAATGATGGAGAACAAACATTTAACACTTGTCGATGAATACCTTGAGGACGCCATGAACGCGGTACAGCTGCTTGCCCGGCAGGACAGGATTGATCCGGACCGCATCTTTGTGTTGGGACACAGCCTGGGAGGAAATGCAATTCCGGCTGTGGCGCGGGAGATGGAAAGCGCACCGGTAAAGGCCTGCGGGTTCATCATGATGGCGGCTTCTCCCCGTCCACTGGATGTGCTGATGCGGGAACAGTATGATTTCCTGTATTCTCTGATGCCGGAAATCACACCGGATCAGCAGGCGGAAAAGGACGCGGTGTTTGCGGAACTGGACAAATTGCAGGATCTGTATGCCCTGGCTGAGGATGATAGGGTCGCAGGTGTTTACTCCGCTTACTGGAAATGGCTGGCGGACTATGACATTATCCAGGCTGCGAAGGATATAACCCAACCTGTTCTGCTGCTACAGGGAGAAGAGGACTACCAGGTGACCCTGGAAGACTTCAGGATATGGAAGGATGCGCTCGGTGAAAAGGAAAATTGGCGGATGATCTCCTATCCGGAGCTGACGCATGCCTTCACTGCGGGACACAAAACAGAAGGTGCTCAGGTGTATGCCCGCTCCGACAGAATGGATGTCCAGGTCATTGAGGATATAGAGGATTTCATTGTCAATGAAAGGTAAACTTTACTGGGGTATCGTTTATGAGGAAGGCAATAAAGGAACCGGTTCCAGCATCATCAGCGGGTTCTGCTCGGAAAACAATACGAAGTGATATTATCATATGGTTGATATCAGCGGCCTGGACAACGTGAACGGTGACAAAACGTTTAACCGCTGTATGAATGCGTTCAGCAAGGCTGCAAACAATGCATAGGAAGGAGAGGAAGGTGAAATCGGATATAATCTTATTTTTCATAATTGTGATGATTATGCCTATAACGCGGTCTTTGGGAAAGATTCTCCCAGCCCGATACCGTACAATACCTGCAATGATCTTAAAAACAGGGCAGGAGCAGACAGGTCAATAGTAATTGAAGCATCTCAGGTGGAACCAAAGAAGAGCAGTTTTTCTTCCGTATTATCTTTATCCTGAATGTTGTCTAATACCCTTCGCTTTTCAGCCCCTGTACAAGGGGGATGGCGTAGTCCCGCATGACAAGCATCCCGCTGAGACTGCCAAATGCGAGTCTGATTTCCTTTTCCATCTCAGGGTCTGCCGCAGCGAAGGCACGGAGCGTTTCCTCTTCAGTCACTTCTCCGCGCTCAAATTTTCCCAATAAGGGTTCATGACGGACGCTTTCAGCACGCGTCTGATCGCAGGTGCATCCAGTCCCTTGTCCATCAGAAATTCTTTTATGCGGAAATCGGCCAGGACCCCGCCTATGTCAAATACAATGTTCCGGATCATCATCCTATTTCCTCGTTTGTCCTGCCTTTACAGATCAGGAGCAGTGATTCATTCTTTAAGGAGCTGTTTTCTCTGGAACCGCTGGTCATCATCAGAGTTGCCGGAGGCGCAGCAGTACATGCAGTATGGCAAAACCAGTTCACATGATTTTTCAGAAAAAGGAAACAAAAAGATGTCCGGTGTGGGACAAACAGAAAGCGTTCCGGAACGGACAGGGCACCGGACATGTGCAGACACCGCCGGAAAAGGATATCTGTGGGGTGTTTTTGGATTGACAGTGCAATCTGAACATGTTAAGATTCTGCCAGCATGAAAAGAAAGGGGCGGGAAGATGCGCAAGTAACGGAATGTGATGTCCTTTTTTGCCGCACCATGCGGTTTTTTCAGGCGTCATCATTCCGGAGCGCAGCTTCCGGCTCTTTTATATGGAACGGTCCAAGTGGCTTGGACCATACTTCCTGTGCTTATGGCGCCCTGATGTGTACCGGGGGATAGCCGGGCATGCGCCGGATCTGCCGATGGGACTGACGCCTCAGACAGGAGGTGTTGTGATGCTGTCGGTTCAGCATTTGTCCATTTTACATAATAAAGACCTGCGCCCGTTGATCCGGGACCTTTCTTTCACACTTTCGGATGCGCAGCGCCTGGCGGTGATCGGGGAAGAAGGGAACGGCAAATCCGCTCTGCTCAGGGCGATTGTCTGTCCGGATCAGCTGCAGTCCTGGGCGGATATTCAGGGCGGGATCCATTGCTCAGATGAAAAGATCGGGTACCTGGAGCAGGAGTCGCCCGGCGAGTGGGACGCGCTCCCTGCTTATTCTGTCTGTCTTGGGAACGAAGATTTTTTGAATACGGACCCGGGAGAGCTATCCGGGTACTGCAGGAGCCTGTCCATGGACGTGAACCTGTGCTGGTCGGCAACGCCTTTTGGCATGCTGTCGGGAGGCGAAAAGGTGCGCCTGCGCATGCTCCTGCTGCTGTGCGGCAAGCCCACGATGCTCGTTTTGGATGAGCCGGGGAACGACCTGGACCTGGACGCGATTGAGGCACTGGAGAAATTTCTTATTACCTGCAGGCTGCCCGTGCTGTATGTCAGCCATGATGAGCACCTGCTGGAGGCGACAGCGACACAGGTCCTTCACCTGGAATCGCTTTACGGGAGAACGGAGCCCAAATGGACATGGGTGAAGGAACCCTATGCCGTGTACGTGGAAAAACGCCGCAGCCAGCTGGAGCGGCAGGATACGCTCTGGAAAGCGGACCAGCGTGAGAAAAGGATCCAGGCGGAAAAGCTGCAGAGGATTGAAAATGCGGTTGAACATGCCCAGGCCGCCATTTCCAGACAGGACCCGCACGGCGGGAGGCTGCTGAAAAAGAAAATGAAAGCGGTCAAAAGCCTGGAGCACCGCTATGAGAGAGAAGCGGAGAATGCGGTGGAACGCCCTTACCAGGAATACTCCATGGATGCCGTGTTCCATAACGCTTCCGCCATTCCCCAGGGGAGATGGGTGATCAATCTTCACCTGGATGAGCTGAAAGCTGACCAGGAAATCCTTGCGTCCCCTGTGGACCTGCAGGTCCGGGGCTCAGAAAAAGTCCTCCTGGTCGGTAGCAACGGTTCAGGAAAAACAACCCTGATGCGCCTGATTGAAAAGCAGCTCAAAGAGGACCCGGGCCTGCGCATAGCGTCCATGCCCCAGCATTATGCCGACGGGCTTGACCTGGACTGTACCCCTGCAGCCTTTCTGCATACAGATGGCAGCAAGGATCAGATGACACAGATCCGGTCGGCCCTGATCGCCATGAAGTTTTCAAGGGATGAACTGGATCATCCGATCTGTTCACTCTCCGGCGGGCAGAAAGCGAAGGTCCTGCTGCTGAGTCTGATGATGAGGCAGCCCAACGTGCTCCTGATGGATGAACCGACCCGGAACTTATCGCCGCTTTCAGCACCAGTCATGCGGGACCTGATCCGGAATTTCCCGGGAGCCGTCATCTGCGTGACCCATGACCGCATCCTGATGCAGGACTGGCCCGGCAGAATCCTGAGACTGACAAGGGACGGGCTGATTGAGGAATAAGCGGTACACCGCATTTGTCAGCAGATTGAAGGGCATATGGTGTGCCCTCTTCCGGGAAAACAACAATATGGCAGGACAGCATGGTCCTTTCAGGTGCCATCTGCGGTCCTGCCGCTGAGCAGCGCAGGCCCGTGACCCCCGTGGCTGTATTTCTTCTGTCCGTTCCACAAGGATTTTGCATGAGTTGAGAAACTGACCATTCAGCGGTGTGATAGAACAATAGTTACCTATCACTATACATGTTCAATTGAGCATTTGTTTCTAGCAATTCTGTATAGGGTGCTATCACAACTGTATAGGGTGTTATAATTCTACTC
>CAMNGW010000283.1 GCA_946538615.1 uncultured Clostridia bacterium | reverse complement strand
GGCGGATTTCTTTGCCAACCTTCTCGCAGGGATGTTCTGCTGCCTTGCGGCGCATAGCATTAAAGTGTACCTGTCCGCCAGCTTCAGACATATCCAGTAAGAAGTCTTTGGCAAATGTGCCATCCTGAATGTCCTTGAGTATCTTTTTCATGGTGGCACGGGTCTCATCTGTGATGATCTTGGGACCCGTTGTATAATCACCATATTCTGCCGTATTGGAGATCGAATAGCGCATGCCTTCGAAACCGGACTGATAGATCAGGTCCACAATCAGTTTCATTTCATGGATGCATTCGAAATAAGCATTGCGCGGATCATAGCCAGCTTCCACAAGTGTATCATAGCCCGCCTGCATAAGCGCGCAAACGCCGCCGCAAAGTACAGCCTGCTCACCAAACAGGTCAGTTTCCGTTTCGGTACGGAAAGTGGTCTCTAGCACGCCAGCACGCGCGCCGCCAATGCCCAGAGCATAGGCAAGTCCGATATCAAGTGCATCCCCGGTTGCGTCCTGCTCAACAGCGATCAAGCACGGGACACCTTTGCCAGCCTGGTATTCACTGCGGACCGTATGGCCAGGCCCCTTGGGGGCAATCATGATCACATTGACAAACTTGGGCGGTTTAATGCAGCCAAAATGAATATTAAAGCCGTGTGCAAAGGCCAGCGTCTTGCCTTCTGTAAGGTTGGGCTCAATGCTCTCCTTGTACAGTTTGGCCTGCTTCTCATCATTGATCAGGATCATGATCACATCGCCTGCTTTGGCCGCTTCAGCCGCTGTCATGACTTTGAGACCTGCCTTCTCGGCTTTTTCCCAGCTCTTGGACCCATTGTAAAGTCCAACAACAACGTCGACACCAGAGTCGCGCAAATTCAGCGCGTGTGCATGTCCCTGGGATCCGTAGCCAATGATGGCTACGGTTTTGCCATTCAGTTTTGACAGATCACAATCCTGCTGATAGTAAATCTTCTGCATAAGACATCTCTCCTCTAAGCAACAGTTTGCGTCAGTCCCAATCCTTCAGACGTCTTTTCAAAACATCACAGAAGCGTTGAAAACGGCGCATCAATCAATCTTTGCGATCATAACAAAGGGTATCTTATTTGTCAATTCAGACGCTGTTCTTCTCATGCATTTCTGTACAATGACCTGTTTGTCAATTCAGACGCTGTTCTTCTCATGCATTTCTGTACAATGACCTGGCACAGTTCCGTATATCTGTATACCGGGTCTTCCCATGAAAATCTTTTTTTGCACTTTTCCTTTGAATGCAGTAAGATAGAAGAAATCAATGTGCCGTTTGATCCGCACATAATGATTATGGAAGGTGAATGTTATGCGCAGAAGAACGAAAATTGTCTGTACCATGGGTCCGAGACTGTTTGATGAAAACCTTGTCGAACCGCTTATGCGCGCCGGCATGGATGTCGCGCGTTTCAATTTCAGTCATTCTAACCACGAAGAGCACCTCGTACGGCTGCGTGAAGTCATCCGTTTGCGGGACGCGCTGGGACTGCCTGTCGCCACGATGCTGGATACCAAGGGACCCGAAATCCGCACAGGTGATTTCGAAGGCGGACGGGTCGTCCTTGAGAATGGCCAGTTTTTCACACTTTCCACAAACGAGAAACTCGGGACCAAGGAAGGTTGTTCCATCACCTATAAGAATCTTCCCAAAGACGTCAAGCCCGGGGACTCCATTCTGATTGATGACGGCCTTGTCGGCATGAGCGTTGAGGAAGTCAGTGATACGGAAATTGTCTGTAAGGTCCATAACGGCGGGACGGTTTCCAATCATAAAGGCATCAATGTGCCCGGGGCCCATTTGTCCATGCCTTTCATTTCAGAAAAAGACCGGGAAGATATACTCTTTGGCATTGAAAACGGATTTGATTTTATCGCCGCTTCATTTACGCGTTCCGCTGATGACGTGCTTGCCATCCGCAGGATCCTTGCCGAAAAAGAAAATACTTCCATACGGATCATCGCAAAAATCGAGAACATGGAAGGCATTCAGAACCTTGACGAAATTCTGCGTGTCGCAGACGGCATTATGGTCGCACGCGGTGACATGGGCGTAGAGATCCCTCTTGAAGAGGTCCCTGCCCTGCAAAAGCATATCATCCATGAATGCGTTGCCTCCGGCAAGCCGGTTATTACAGCCACACAGATGCTGGATTCCATGATGAAGAACCCGCGTCCGACGCGTGCAGAAGCAACAGACGTTGCCAATGCTATTTACCAGGGTACAAGCGCTATCATGCTCTCAGGTGAGACCGCTGCCGGCCTTTACCCCGTCGAGTCCGTGCAGACAATGGTTAAGATTGCCATGAAAACTGAAGCTGATATTGATTATGTCCATCAGTTTGCCACAGCAGCATATAACAACCGTTTCGACATTACTGCTGCCATATCTCACGCCACTGTGACATCAGCACACGACCTCAAAGCAAGCGCCATCATTTCTGTCACCAAATCAGGCGGGACCACACGGATGATCTCCCGTTACCGTCCCGACTGTCCTATCATAGGCTGCACAACAGACACGACCGTATACCATCAGCTGAATCTTTCCTGGGGCGTTATCCCTGTCCTCATTAATGAAGAGTCCAATACGGATGATCTGTTTGAGCATTCAGTTGAGGCAGGCGTGCATGCCGGTGTCATCCACGACGGTGAGCTTGTCGTTATCACCGCTGGCGTTCCCCTGGGCATTTCCGGCACAACCAACATGATGAAGGTTCACGTGGTAGGACACTCACTGCTGCGTGCATCCAGCGCGGTTCCGGGCAAGGTTACAGCAGCGCTCTATGTACTGCACGATCCCATCCGTGCCCATGAGGAGTTCCGCGCAGGTTCCATTCTTGTATGCGAGAAAGTGACCCGCCAGATCCTTCCGCTAGTAAGAAAGGCATCCGGCCTCATCCTGGAAGATCCCGATCCTGAGAGCCAGGGTGTCATTGCCGGCATTTCTCTTGATATTCCGGTGCTCATCGGTGCGAGCCATGCGACAAGCATCCTCAATTCCGGCGCTGTTGTTACGCTCGACTCTTCTGACGGTTCTGTCACTTGCAATTAATTTTCCGGGAGGTTGTCATGACACTTTTTCTTGATGCAGATCTCTATGAAAGCCCTGAAGCACTGCACAAAGCCCTCAAACGGCTCCTCACACTGCCAGACTATTATGGCATGAATCTTGATGCCCTTCATGACTGTCTGTCCGAGCGTGTTGTGCCCCTTAATCTTTATGTTGCCAGTCGCGGCCATGACGAGGTGGCCCGCCTTGTCGATATCATTTGTGAAATGGTGACTGATTTGGGCGGAACCGTTAAAACAGCTTAATCTGTGCCCCGGGAAATCCGGGGCCTTTCTTCTCAATTTTTGGAGGCAAGTATGCGCTGCAGCTGTAAAGAATGTGGAACCTACATGATTCAGGCAGATTCAAGCGTACTCGGATGCGTATGCCCCGATTGCGGATACCGGTGCCAGGATTGCCTCGGAACTGATACAGTGGTTTCCCGTGACCATCTGCGTGACCTCATGTTTGACCCACGATTCACACCCGAAAACATTCTGAAAAACTTTGAGCATGAAGATTCCGATGAAGAGGATACCCGCGATCTGCGCGGTGATGATATTTATGGGTACTGAACATCATATATTTTTTCAAATGGCATGCTACTTTTAACCTGACCGCTAACCTGATCAAGCCGTCACCGCCTGGTTCCGTACCCGTTTTGCAGCGGAAATTCTTCCGCTGTTTTTTCTTTCCTCCACACCTTGATTTTGGCCCATTTCTGACACTTATCACAACAAGCTTAGCCATTCAGAAAAAACCTGTTCTGTAAAAAACTTGCAACACAACAATTTTGGGAGTATAGTATCCGCTGTGTACCTGCGCATAAAAACCTGCAGGTCCCATTCTCTATTCTCAACATTGACAAACCGGGAGGGTTTGCATGCCAACAACAAAATTTGATAAGGATTCTATCAAGGAATCTATCGTAGGTAAACTGCAGCGTTATAATGGCCGCTCCATAGAAGAAGCCAGCGAGCAGCAGATTTACAAGGCAGTTGCATCCACTGTGCGCGATCAGATTATGCAGAAATACACAATTGCCCGTGATGAGCGCAAAGCCAATAAATCCAAGCGGGTCTATTATCTTTCTGTTGAATTCCTTATGGGTCGCAGCATGTACTGCAATATGCTCAATCTGGTTTCCACAAAGGAATACCGCGAAGCACTCTCTGAGCTTGGCATTGATATGGACGCTATTCTCAAAGAAGAGCCCGAGCCCGGACTGGGTAATGGTGGTCTGGGCAGACTTGCTGCCTGTTTCCTTGATTCCCTCGCCAGCCTTGACCTTCCCGCGATGGGCTGTACGATCCGCTACGAGTATGGCCTTTTCCGTCAGAAGATTGTAGATGGTCAGCAGGTTGAGATTCCGGATTCATGGCTTGACAACGGCAACGTATGGGAAATGCCTGTCATGGAGGATGCCTGCGAAGTCCATTACGGCGGACATGTCGACATGG
>CAMNGW010000282.1 GCA_946538615.1 uncultured Clostridia bacterium | reverse complement strand
AAACACCATAGAATGCATTGTAAATGAGTTTGTCCCCTATCACAGAATTCATGAGAGCGGCGAGAATCTGTGGTCTGCACTGGTGGAGACAGGATATCTGACCAAAACAGTTACGGAAAAGATGCATCTCATGCCGCTGAAAATTCCGAACAGGGGGATCCAGGTGGTTTTTCGACAGGAGGTGTGGAACTACTTTCAGGATAAGGTAGATAACGTCTTTGTCCGGGATCTGGTAAATGCGCTGTGGGGAGGGGATATTCAGAAAGCAGAGAGCGCCCTGAGCCGAATTCTGGAAGCAACGCTCTCCTTCTATCACGAATATCACGAATACAGCTATCATCTGATCCTTGATGGATTTTTCACAGGCTTAGGCTACCGTGTTCAGTCCGAAAGGGAAACAGGATACGGGAGAAGCGACCTGATCATACTGGATCCCGCAAGGCATCGCTGTCTGCTTCTGGAACTCAAACACGTTAAGAAGGAATCTGAAATGGCAGCCGCCCTTCAGGAAGCGGAGAGCCAGATTGTCCGGCAGAAATACGACAGCAGGCTGAATTATGAAGGCTATACCACACAAATTCAATATGGAATGGTCTTCTGTGACAAACGTGCACGCATCAGCAGAGTAGCTGAATCAGGAAAAACGACGGATGAGAAGGCGTAAGGAATGGGATTGCTTTTTTCAGACAGGCAATGTACCGTTCAGAAACATTCAGTTGACATAGACATCCCGGTGTATAGAAAGTCATGACAGAACTCTGTGCCTGCAGATCTGCATCTGGAGCGCTATGTTCTGTCTTACACAAAAGCCCTGTTTTTCGTGGATTCCCAGTTGACAAAGAAGAATACTGACCCGAAAATAGTAAGCCGCGGTCTGAAAAAGTCATAACAGAACCGCTGAAACCAGGATGGATGGAGTATGCTGCAGATGTTTTTTTGGCAGAAATATACGATGCCGGTGTTTCTGCCAGATAAACGGTCTGAAACAGACCAGCTTACGAGATCCGGACTGCTCCGGCTTCCTTCCCGGGGAGAAACGATCCATGATGCAAAAAACAGAGGTGACAGTGTTTGCAAAACCGTAAGGAAATCATGAGGGCCATCAAATTTGGCCTTTTCTCTGCATCTGCAGGAATTATTGAGTTTGTTTCCTTTGCCCTGATGGATGGGCTTACCCCCTGGCCCTACTGGGTCAAGTACCTGATTGCCCTCGTGCTTTCTGTGCTCTGGAATTTTACGCTGAACCGGCGCTATACCTTCCGTTCTGCCGGGAATGTACCGATAGCCATGCTGAAGGTGGCAGGCTATTATGCCGTGTTCACGCCGCTTTCCACGGTGCTGGGGAACTATCTGGCGCAGTGCGGATGGAACGAACTGCTTGTGACAGCGCTGAATATGGCTGTCAATCTGGTGACGGAATACGTTTTCGAACGCTACGCTGTGTTTGGAAAAACACTCGATACAAACGATAAAGCCCATGGCGGGGAAAAGTAAAAACGGGCCCGGTTTACAAAGGAAAATGAAGGATTTGGGCCTGCCCTGAAGATCATATGCATGGCACTTCAGAAAACCATCCCCAAAGGCTCTGGAAGAAAAACAGATGGTCAGCTGCCCGCTTGCTTTGACAGGTGGGCAGTTGACCATCTTTTTCGTGTTCAAGTATGGATGCTGGGTGCCGTGAGATGATTCGTTCCTTATGACAAGGAGTCCGGGCCTGTCCCTTCAGGTGCACTGATGTGACAGGTATCAGTCATTGCTGCTCTTGTTTTTGCCTGCAAAGCGCATGAGCAGATCAAGGATCTTCAGGTAAATCCAGATGACGGTGAAAACCAGACCGAAGGCTGCGTACCATTCGTACTTTTTCGGATAGCCTTCCCTTACGCAGGTATCCACCACGGAAAAGTCGCTGATGAGGAACAGGGCTGCGATGACAAGTCCCAGAATGTCAAGGGCAATGCTGAAGGCGGGATTGCCCAGCATCATGCTCACATAGGGCCGTGTGACGGGAATCAGGGAGCCGATCAGACTCAGAACAGACACGCCCACAGTGCCCAGAATCAGGGAATAGAGCACAGTACGGAAGGTTTTGCCGTCCCTGACCTTGCCGGAGGAGTACAGCCAGAGCATGGCCGCTACCACCGCCACGGTGAGCAACAGGGCTTCCAGACCCAGGTATTCATAGCCTGTCAGCACTTTGAAGACCATAAAGGAGATGACATAGCCCTGGCAGATGGAATACAGGGTGCCGGTTACGGGAATGATACTGTGAATGAAAATGCTCAGAAGCTGGCATACCAGGCCTGCCACCGCAATGCCGCCGACGATGGCGGCTTCCTTCATGGAGAGGGAAAAGGTGAAATTCTCATACACCGTGATCGTCTGCCAGACCGGTTCTCCTGCCGTCATGGTCATGACAATGAGCTGGATGATTATGCCGATCAGGGTGGCCACCAGGAAGCAGGCGGTTTTTACGGCAATGCCGGAATAGGTTGCCGCATCGGTGTCGGTCCGTTCCCTGACCCTGGTGAGTTTGTTGAGAATGGGATTGGACCGAAGAAGGGGGGGACGCTCCCGGACGATATTGGGCTTAACTGTGGTCATATAGATTACCTCCTTGTATCTGCTGTGATATCTGATATATTTCTGGATGCTTTTTGGATGCTCTTCAGAAAATGCCTTTGACGGGCGATTGATAAAATCGGGCAGGCAGACTATACAGCATATTTCTTTCCGGTTCAAGTTCTTCCCGGTGCTTCCATGGCTTCCATAGGACTGTTTTGACTGCCTTGACGTATTCAGAAACATGAGAAGTTCTTGACTTTTCAAATGCCGGGTGTATGATTCACTGTGCGTTTGGAGAATTGCCCCGTAAGTCCTGAAAGGTTCAGGATTTTTACGCAGGCCCTTTCGCAGTCATTTCAGGGTGGGCACTTAAAAAGAGAAGGGCACGGGCCCGCTGAAACGGTTATATCCGTCTTAGGAACTGTTAAAAATTTACTTGTGCAAAATTCCTTGTCAAGAACTGGCATCTATGTTACTATTATCACGTGATTACAATTACTTCGAAGGATGAGGAACGCATTACTTGGACAGCAAGTATCCTCAACGAAGCTCAAAAAAGGTGGTATTTAGCAAAAGAGGCTGAGCTCCTGGGAAGAGGTGGAGTAAAAGAGGTTGCGAGGATCAGCGGTTTGCACAGGAACACCATCAGCAACGGGCTTTCGGAAATACATGCAGACGGATTCAGAGAGCGCGCAGAGTCAGCCGCCGAATCAAATGGCCATATGCGCCAGGAAGGTGCCGGCAGGAAGAAAATTACTGAATTGTACCCAGATATCGCTGAAGCTGTAGAGGAACTGATATCAAAAGACAGCTTTGGAAATCCCATGAACCCATTAAGGTGGACATCAAGAAGCTTGCGCAACATTGCTGAAGTTTTAAACGGCCGAGATTATAAGATCAGCCATGTCACGGTCGGTGAACTTCTGGAAGAAATGGGATATAGCTTGCAAAAGAATCAGAAAATGGAACAAGTCGGGAAAAAGCATCCGGATAGGAATGCACAGTTCATCCATATAAATGACACCTGTCTGCTGTACATGGATGACAACCAGCCTGTTATTTCCATCGACTGTAAAAAGAAAGAGAATGTAGGCAATTATTCCAATAACGGGAGTGAGTATCGTCCCCGAAAAGATCCTACGCGCACAAAAGACCACGACTGGGCCGACCAGAAAGCAGCTCCTTACGGTGTGTATGATATAGCAAACAATCAAGGATTCGTAAATGTAGGTATAAGCTCTGACACAGCCGAATTTGCTGTGAACTCCATCAGAGGATGGTGGAGTAGCATGGGAAAGGAACGTTTTCCTGAAGCTGAAGCAATGTACATTACGTGCGACGGAGGAGGGAGCAACGGTTCTCGTTGCAGGCTTTGGAAAGTAGAGCTGCAGAAGCTTGCAAACGAGCTCAACATACCCATTCAGGTCAGCCATTTTCCGCCCGGGACCTCAAAGTGGAACAAAATTGAACATAGATTATTCAGCCAGATAACAAAGAACTGGCGCGGGAAACCGCTGGAGACTTTTGAAACAATCGTTAATCTGATCGCAAGTACAACAACATCAACAGGATTGAATGTTGGATGCGCATTGGACCCGCACATCTATGAAACAGGAATCAAAGTGACGGATGAGGAACTTGCAGGTGTAAATATTTTGAGAGACTCATTCCACGGAGACTGGAACTACACTATCCTTCCCGACAGGCTCAAGGGTGACATGGATTGAGTGATTATGCACAAGTCATTTCTTAACAGTTCCTTATCAGTGACGAAACAAATTACAGTATTGAAGACTATGAATTATTACATCGACTCCAACGTTTAAGTAAAGCAAAAAAATTGATTCTGATTAATCTCATTGACGAGTTTGAGAAATAAGCAAATATTCATCAGCTTATAACTCGTTGCGTAATGAATCATTAACCCCTTAAATACAAAAAATGTCATTTCGAATTTCAAATTTCGGTCATATTGTTAACATCTTGAGCCATTTTATAAAGCTGATATAGCTGTTATAGATCGCAAAAACGTTATTATATA
>CAMNGW010000281.1 GCA_946538615.1 uncultured Clostridia bacterium | reverse complement strand
GGGCTCAATTAGCATCCCAGCGTATCAGCAATGCTCTTGAGGATATCGGCAGTGAAGACGCCAAACGTAGCTTTTTTAAAGAGTATTTCAAGTTTCTGAAAACCAGAGACCCTGCCGACAGCAAACCTGATCCGCATGGAATTGATGACGGCATTCTTATTGACAGCTCTGGTCTTCCCAATTCCATCCGCTTTCCCCTGACCGCTGTAAATAAGCTCCCTTATCCGGTTTGTGACAGGAACCCGGGCTCCGGCCCGGATTCTCTGCTTATCTCATCCCACCCAGTAAGGACGGCTTATCACCAGGTTCCTGTTCTGTAACGGAAACGTTTTTGCGGACAGCGGCTGACACGGGTCACCCGGAATACAGACGTGCCCAAGTTTTTTGGGTTTCAGCACTTGAAAAGCCGGGCCATACCACATAATATAGCTGCAAAATAACGAGTGGAGGAAATGGCATGTTACCCGTATCATTCCGTGAGCTTCCCCTCAGGTCAGCTTTACGTCTGCCCCTGTGTATGCCGGCATGCTTTCCGGTTTCCTCATTACCGCTCAGCGCCGTGTCTCAGATTTCCCATGCGTATCCGCTCGTCTTTCTCTGTTGTCCCGAAGAAATACCCGTGCCATGATCCACGCTGAGCAGGAAATGGATCTTAAACAATGGAAAACGATGATCAATGCGGCAGAGAATTCCTCAGAGACATCTGAAGCAGATGCTTTCCTGATCCGGTCTGGATCACGGGCCATATCCGGTATGCCGCCCGGACCCCAGAAAAAGATTCACTTCATCGGGTACCATGATGGATAAGTTGCATCGCACCCGACGCATTGAGTACCCGGAGCAGAGCCAAATGCAGCTGGCTCCATGGACTGACAGACAGGACGCTGCAGAGTGCTGAAAGCGTCACCTCATGCTGGCTGCTCACCAGAGAACCTGGACACAAAAACCGGATGTTCCCTGCAAAAACGCTGAAAACGCAAATGATTTCAAAGCAAGGCAGGAAAATATATGGAAAACAGCACACAGAAACCCTTCTTCCGGCTCACCAGGGAAAATGGCTATTTTTCCTGTCAGGGCGTTGACCTGATCGCCTTTGAGGATATCTATCCCGCGGGCCATCAGGGAGGGATCAGCCTGATCATGCACGGGGAGCGCATCGCCGCCAATGGCGATGTGCGCTTTGAACCCACTCCCGGTCAATGGCAGCCGGTCCCAAGGCAGATCAGCCGGAAAACAGATGAGCGGGCCCAGACCATTTCCACAGCACTGCATTATCCGGATGAGGAAAACAATCTGCAGGGCTTTAACCCCATCGTCTACCCGGACTGCACGCTGGACTACACGGTAACGGTCCGCTCTGAGGGTGCTTCCCTCCGGGTGTGCGTGGACGTGGACGGTCAGCTCCCTCAGGCCTGGAAGGACAGATTCTGCTTTAACCTTGAGCTCTTCCCCGGGCTCCTCTTCGGCAAAGCCTGGATCATGGACGATGCCCAGGGCACGTTTCCCCGCCAGCCCTCCGGTCCGGTCAGCCGCCGCGCTTCCATCTATCAGGGCGGTATCCTCCCCCGCCCCGGGCTCCGGGAGGATTACGTGGACAGCTACATGGAAAAAGGGGCCGCCTACAGCCCCCTGCGGGCAGACGAAGAAACCTGTGCGCCGTATGCCACGGGCCGCCTCTTCACCCTCGCACCTGAGGACCCGCACCTGTCCTTCACCGTACAGACACTTGGCGCTGACCTCCGCCTCATGGACGGCCGCGTGAGCCACAATAACGGCTGGTTCGTCCTGACCTCACCTCTTTCAGAGGGTGGGGAGCATGCCGTGGAATGGCTCATCACGCCTCATGTCATCGACGGCTGGATGAGCGCGCCAAAGATTCAGGTATCCCAGGTCGGCTATCTGCCGGGACAGCCCAAAGCTGCCGTCGTGGAACTGGACAGGCGCGACACCAATCCGTACCTGCTCACCCTCTGGCACGTCTCGCGCACCGGGAAGGAACCTGTCATGACCGGGCCCGGCACTGCCTGGGGCCATTTCCTCCGCTACCTCTACCTGCGCTTTGATTTTTCATCTGTCACCCGGCCGGGCCTTTACCAGGTCTCCTGCGGCACAGCCGTATCCAGCGTGTTCCGCATCGCTCCGGATGTTTTTGACCGCGGGGTCTGGCAGCCGGTGTTGGAATATTTCCTGCCGGTGCAGATGTGCCACATGCGCGTAAGCGAAAAGTACCGCGTATGGCACGGACGCTGCCATATGGACGATGCCCGGATGGCCCCTGTGAGCTGGAACCATTTTGACGGCTACAGACAGGGCCCCGGTACCCTGACCCGGTTCCGCCCGGGCGAGTGTGTGCCGGGCCTCAACTGCGGCGGCTGGCACGATGCCGGTGACTTTGACCTGCGTGTCGAGTCCCAGTCCGCAGAGGCCTACCTCCTTGCCCTGACCTATGAAGCCTTCCATGTGGACCTTGACGCCACGACCATTGACCAGCATACCAGGACCGTGGAGATCCATCACCCGGACGGACAGAACGATCTGCTCGAGCAGGTGGAGCACGGGACCCTTGCCGTGCTGGCCGGATGGAACGCTCTGGGACGGCTGTACCGCGGCATCATTGCGCCGTTTCTGCGGCAGTACGTCCTGCTGGGGGATGCTGTCAATATGACCGGCGGCGTCCCCGGAGACGGGGATGACCGCTGGGTCTTCACCGAGGACTTCCCCGCCCGGGAGCTTACCACCGCCGCCCATCTCGCCGGCATATCCCGGGCACTGCATGACTTCCGCCCGGCTCTGTCTGCGCAGGCTCTGTCCGCTGCGCGCACAATCTTTGCCAATACCCGGGTGACGGACCGTGCCGCCCGTGTGCACGCCGCCTGCGAGCTCTTCCTGACAACCGGTGAAGCTGTCTATGCAGATGCCATTCTCGAAGAAACAGAGCTCATCGTCTCCATGCCCGAACGACTCGGCTGGATCGCCGCGCGCACAGCTGACCGTCTGGACCGCCCTGCTTTCACAGAAAAGCTCCGTGAAAGCCTGAAAGCGTGGAAGCACAAGGAAGATGTACTGGCTTCCCAGACGCCTTTCGGCGTCCCCTACAAACCGCATATCTGGGGTGCAGGCTGGGACATCCAGCGGCTGGGCTGCGACCATTACTGGCTCTGCAAGGCCTTTCCGGATATCTTCTCACCGGACTTTACCTGCCATGCCCTCAGCTTTGTCCTGGGCTGCCATCCCGGGAAAAGCGTTTCCTTTGCCTCGGGCATCGGCGCCGTCTCTGCCACCACAGCCTATGGCTTCAACCGTGCCGATGCATCCTACATCCCGGGGGGCGTGATTTCCGGGACCGCACTGATCCGTCCGGATTTTCCCGAGCTGAAGGAATGGCCCTACCTCTGGCAGCAGACCGAATACGTACTGGGCGGAGGGTCCTCCCGCTTTATGTTCCTGGTCCTTGCGGTTCAGGACCTGGTGCAGCATTCCTCATCTGATTCATAATGTATCCCACCTGTGCCTGACCCATGCCGCGTGCCGTCCTGCCCTGATCTCATCTGCACACACCTTCTCAGCTTGCTCTGGATGCATGCGCAAAAATTGTCCGTGGGAAAAATTATGCGGTGAGACATACGGTTCTGACAAATCTGGAGCTGCAGCCGTGAAAGCGCTGTTGTGTCCGCTGCGCCTGACCTATCCCTGGTACTTTTCAGCAGCACAGGGACCCATCGCATCACATGCGGAACCCACCCTTATATTGTTCACGCTGTTCCCATCCTTGCGCCATATTGGGCCCGGAACAGCGTTTTCTGTGTATCGTATCGTACCCGGCAGCTAAGCAACACCTCAGGGCTGATCGCCTGATCCATTTTCTGCTGTTTCAGAAAAGTGCACCTCCCAGTCCGCCAGGCGGAAGGAATAACTGGCAATGGCTTTCAAAACTGTGAAGAACTGCTTCCCCCGCTTACTCACTCAGGCACCCATATAAACAGTCTGTGAACCCTTGTTTTGCAAGGCTTCCAGGCTGTTTTTCAGGCTGCACATTACATTGTCCCCGCTGCTGGCGGCTCCGCTTCTGCGTTTGGGTTGTTTTTTGCCGGATGATAAATCGCAGTCTTTGGGCGGTTCAAATGCAAAATATGGCACAAATCACGCCGAAAGGTATTGATTTCATGTTTTACCATTGCTATAATAGCGCCAACGGGCATATCAGATGCTCGAACGTTAAAATTTCATATCAAGGAGGCACAAACCATGAAGAAACTGTTGGCAATCCTGCTGATCCTGTCACTGTTCGTTTCTGCAATGCCGCTGGCGTTCGCGGAAGGCGCACCAGAAACGATTACGCTCACCGTATTCCGCGGCGATCCTGGTGACCAGCCCACGGAAGACAACAAGATCTACAAAATGATCGAAGAGAAGCTGGGCGTGAAGTTCGAGTTCGAATTTCTCGCCGGCAATCTGGATGAGACCCTGGGCCTGAAGCTGGCTGATGATGTCTATCCGGATCTGTTCGACGGCGGCAACAGTGCTGAAACGCTGGAGGCTGCGGGCGTCCTGATTGACCTGCTACCCTACATCACCGAAGAAGGCACGCCGAACCTCTACAAGCACATCTACACCAACGACCGTATCAAGCAGCTCCTGACCGAGGACGGCAAGCTGTA
>CAMNGW010000280.1 GCA_946538615.1 uncultured Clostridia bacterium | reverse complement strand
TCTCCCCTTCCTGAAACTGTCCTCTGAGCAGAATGCCCGGAACTGGGGAAGTGAGGACATCTCCATTATGATGAACCGTGTTCAGGCCCACGGCGGACAGGCCACATATATGCGTGTCATGACCGGTATGCCTTCCGCACAGCACACTGTAGCCTTTGATTTTGACGAAAAAGTTCTGGCACGCTCTGTAATGGTTTTCAGCGCCGCTGCGCTCAACCTGATGCGAGGTGAAACATGAGAACTCTGCTTAGCCATGCCTGGGTCCTTACCATGGATGACGAGGGTACCATGTTCCGGGACGGATATGTGCTCATTGATGACGGCACCATCCTTGAAACCGGTGCATCCAGCCCATCTGTTGATGCTGATCTTACCGTCGACTGCAAGGGCGGCATTCTTCTTCCGGGTTTCATCAATCTCCACTGCCATGCCGCTATGATACCCTTCAGGACAATGGGCGATGACTGTCCCGACAGGCTACGCCGCTTTCTCTTTCCCCTTGAAAACGAAGCTCTCACGCCACATCTTGTCTACCTCGCTGCAAAGTATGCCTGTCTTGAAATGCTCCTCGCCGGTATCACCACGTTTGTGGATATGTATTATTTTGAGGACCGCGTGGCCGAGGCATGCCTTGAAACCGGTATCCGCGGCTATCTCGGTGAAACCGTGATTTCACAGCCATCCCCTTCTGCACGTACGGACCAGGAAGGCCTCAGCCTCACCCGTCAGTTCATCCGCAGCCTGTCCGGCGAAAAAATGGTCCATGCCATTGTCGCCCCGCACGGCACGACAACCGTCTCTGCGGAAGTTCTCAGATCGTGCAGCGACCTTTCGCAGAGCTATGAAATTCCCCTGACGCTGCATGCAGCTGAAATGGATTACGAAATGGCATCCTTTGCCGAAAAAGGTACCACCCCTGTCATGTTTCTCGATGGTCTCACAGCTGTCCATCCATATCTCCTTGCCGCCCATTGTATCCATCTTTCCCAGCAGGATATTTCTGTCCTCGCACACAAAGGTGCAAGCGTTGCGCATTGTATCGGCAGCAATGCAAAAGCCGGAAAAGGTGTTTCTCCGGTGAGCGATATCTTTAAAGCCGGTGTCCCCTTTGGTTTTGGCACAGACGGACCTTCGAGCGGGAACACCCTGAGCCTTTTTGATCAGATGCGTTTGTTTGCGGTTTCACAAAAAACAAAGTACCATGACCGCAGTCTTTTCCCGGCTAAGGATATTGTCTACGC
This sequence comes from uncultured Clostridia bacterium, assembly GCA_946538615.1. Classification (GTDB taxonomy): domain Bacteria; phylum Bacillota; class Clostridia; order Christensenellales; family Aristaeellaceae; genus UBA2943. Next base: position 3,420 of record CAMNGW010000280.1, on the reverse strand, counting down.
TGCCACACGCGGCGGAGCCAGGTGCCTTCACCTTGAAAACTGTGCCGGACAGATCGCCCCGGGCTATCATGCTGACCTCGTCCTGGTTTCACTTGACGGTCCTCATATGTTCCCGGTATATAATCCCTATTCTGCCCTTGTATATGCTGCAAATGCCTCTGATGTTTCCATGGTCATAACAGACGGGAAGATCCGGGTCCGTGACCACTGTCTGACTGATTTCGATCTTCTTAAGGTGCGTTCGGACCTGTATAAGGCTATGGGGGCATTCATGCACAGTGCAGAGCAGTACAGAGATATCATTTGAAATGTCCGTAAAGGTTTTTCCCTTCTTGCAGGACCGGATTCCTTTTTTCCTTGTGCTTCCCACAGACAAATGATAAAATGAGCTATCTTGGTTTCATGGAGCTGGTTGTATGCATCGTATTTTCTGCGCGCTGCTTGTCTGTGCGCTTACCTTTATGGTCTGTACCGGTCAGGCCTTGGAAGAAAATCCGGAGCTCGACGCCGAACTTGGCAAAATATTCAAGAATTATAAAACCGTTGGCGCCACTCTGGTCGTTGCAAAAGGTGATGAAATCATCTATGAGCGCGATTATGGCTATTCCTATCTTCTGAAAAAAGTCAGAGTTGAACCGGACACTTATTTTCGGCTCGCTTCTGTCACCAAAATGATTTCTGCCATACGCGTCATGCAGCTCGTCGAAGAGGGTGCGCTTGACCTGGATACTGATATTTCAAAATATGTGGGATATGACGTGCGCAATCCTTACTTTCCCAAAAGTCGCCTGACGCTCCGCAACCTTATGTCGCACACCTCTTCCCTGAGTGTCAACGGCGGATTTTCAAACAAGAAGAACCCGTTGCGCAGGTTAATTTCAACTGACCGGAAGCAGATCGGGAACTTTCATAAGGAGGCGCCGGGAACTGTCTACCGCTATTCCAATTTCGGAGCTGGCATCATGGGAAGTCTGATTGAGCTAGCCAGCGGCGAAAATCTCAACGACAGTGTGTACACACATGTTTTTGAACCGCTGGGAATAGATGCCGCATACCATCCCGGGCTTCTGAAAAATCCAGATAACATCACATATATTTATAACCGCGGCGGCAAAAAACTGGCAGCATCCAGAAAAGCTTCCCTCGATCAGGCATGGGACCCTGAAGTCAACCCTGAAATGCACTACAGACTCACCGTCGGAAGCTTATGGATCTGTGGACAGGATTTATGCCGGATCGGCATGCTGCTGCGCAACGGCGGGGAGCTTGATGGAGTCCGCCTGCTCAAGCAGGAGACCGTAGAGGAAATGATATCCAGTCAGGAAGGCAAAGGAAACGTTGTCATTGACAGCCCTTACGGCCTTTGCGTCAACCGTGTGGATAATCTGCTTGAAGGCCGCATGCTCTATGGCCATCAGGGCATGAGTGGTGATATCTGTTCCAATCTCTATTGGGATCCTGATTCTTCATTGGTCTTTGCCCTGATCACAAATGGCTGTAATAACATCATGGATGACCATATCTGTGCTATTTCCCGTGCTCTGTTTGCCAAAATATGGGAAATCTATGGTGAATAAAGGAGATGTCTGCAATGCTTCGCAAAATAACTGCACAGTTCCTGTCTGTGCTTATGTTCCTGTTGCTCATCCTGCCCGTTGCACATGTGACCGCAGAGGATGTCCTGTCTTCCTTTATTCTGGAAGTGAGCTGGCAGGACAACGCAAGAGGTACCATGCACGTTTCCGCGGTCCCTCTGCCGGAAGATAACCACATCTTTGTAGCCCATCTGCCGACAGACGTTTCTTTTGATACCGTCTCACTTTCTCTTTACACATCTTCCCAAAGCGTGATACTCCGCTCTGATCCTTCAGCTGTGTTCCAGGATACCGGAAGCATACTGAACCCGGATCTTGCCATTGAGATCATGGTCATCAGCGCAGAAGACCAGGTAACAATTACAGATACTTTGCTTTTGTATATCACAACGGCCGATACTTTGACAAACGACAGTTCATTATTTGAACAAGAGCATTCTGCCGCATCTGAAGAAGCAGAGAGGTCTGATATTTTCCCGGAAGAAGGAATTGCCATAGAAGACCCTTATGTACCCTCTGATCCTGAAGTACCGGAACCAGTCAGTGACGACTATACCGTTATGGCAGATACAGGCATTACCGAAACGATGGCTGCGGAACAGGACCAGTATGGTGAAGTAATTGATGAACCATTTTTCCCGGAGGAAACGGCGGAAAACATGGCCACCTATGCAGAGGAGGCCCCCGCACCCCAATCTGATTTAGCACCTGAATCCTACGAACCTGCCGCCAATCCTCTTCCAGCAGAAGAAACATGGTATGATGCAGTGCCTGCTGATGATCAGGGCATTGCCACAGAAGCTTCCGCAGAGGAAGAACTGGATGCCATCACAGGTGATGACATTATGGTTCCAGAAGATGGTACCTCATCCGACACAGGCCTCATTTCTCAGGAATACAATGAAGTGCCTGATGTGCCAGAAAATGATGTGCAGACAGCTTACCAGGCTGATTCCTCAAATTATCCGGAAGATATGAATATCCAGATGTGGGGCGTAACGACGTCTGCAAAAGTCAATGTCCGCGAAAAACCGGCTGGTTCGCTGATCAGCCAGGTTCCTGATGAAGGAACATACATCTGGGTCATAGGGAACACCTTCGCCAAAGACGCTGAATGGTTCCGTGTTCTTTACCCCACAGACTCTGAATATCATGAAGGATATATGAAAGCAGAATTCATCAGAGTCCTTTCCTTCAGCGAAAGCGAAGACCACCAGCGTTCCCTCATTTCTCCTATGCCTGTTCTGACTCTGACTCCTGAACCCTTGACCACACCTGCTCCGGATGTTGAAATGTCATCTGACACTCTCCCGGATCCTGTTCCATCTTCCGAGCCAGCCCTTACGGGCAGTGTGCCTGAAAATGTTACAGACAACGGAGCTAGTCCTGAATTTTCTGCACAAACGGATTCCGGAGCTTCTCAGTTTTCCGATGAAGAACCGTACGCTTCCGATGAAGCAGACATAGATCTCCCTGAGGCAGGCGCTGAGGAGAATTCAGAAGTTCCTGATGGGTATGATGAGAATTCACAGTCCCGTTCCGGTTCCCTTCCATTCTTCACTTCCTCGCTGGATTATCCTGAAGGTGCAAAGATCCAGCGCTGGGCCGTGACCAATAAAAATGATGTAAATATTCGTGCCGGCACCAGTACAAAAGGAAAAAAACTTGCTGGTATTTCCAAGAAAAACACTTATGTATGGGTTCTTGACGAAACGAAAGACAATGGTGACACATGGTATTATGTCACATTTTCTAAAAAAGATGGTACTCTGATGGAAGGCTATATCCGGGGAGACCTTCTGACTTTGCTAAGCGCAAAAGACAG
>CAMNGW010000279.1 GCA_946538615.1 uncultured Clostridia bacterium | reverse complement strand
GGCGTGACGAAGTCACCTGCCGAAGGCGGACTCGGGTTCACATTCAAGTGGAACATGGGATGGATGAATGATATGCTTGCGTATGTCAAACTGGATCCCGTGTACCGCAAATGGCACCATGACAAATTGACATTCAGCCTTTTCTACGCTTTTTCTGAGCATTTTATTTTGCCTTTTTCCCACGATGAAGTGGTCCATGGAAAAGGGTCCATGGTAGATAAACAGCCAGGGGATCTGTGGAAAAAATTTGCGGGCCTGCGTGCATTGTATGGCTACACCATGGCGCATCCGGGCAAAAAACTGCTTTTCATGGGCGGGGAGTTCGGCCAGTTTATTGAGTGGCGCTATCAGGAGCAGCTGGACTGGTTCCTTCTGCTGTACGACAAGCATCCCCATATGCAGAAATGCGTCAAGAGACTCAATGAAATCTATAAGAATACGCCTGCACTCTATGAAGTGGATGATTCCTGGGCAGGCTTCCAGTGGGTCCAGGCAGACGACCATGACAATTCGGTTGTGGCTTTCCTCAGATGGGACAGGCAGGGAAATGGTCTTCTGTCAGTGACCAATTTCACACCGGTATGTCACAGGAACTACCAGATTGGGCTGCCCCTTGCAGGCGCGATCCGGGAAATCTTCAATTCGGACCTTGAAGTCTATGGCGGCTCCAACCAGTACAATGCTCAGCCGATCCCTACCAGGAAAGAAACCTGGCACGAGTTTCCTTATACCCTTTCCATTGTCATTCCTCCGCTTGCGACCGTCTATTTCCGGTACGACAAAGGATAAGAAGTGGGAATGATCTTTAAACGGTTATCTGCATGGACTCAGTTCCTGCTGATATATAAACCACCCTATGAATTAATGAGGTAAGAGGAGAGTGTTTTCTCATGATGAGAAAAAAGACATGCGTTGCCATGCTGCTTGCCGGCGGTCAAGGCAGTCGCCTTGGCATTCTGACCAAGACGGTCGCAAAGCCGGCTGTTCCCTATGGTGGAAAGTACAGGATTATTGACTTCCCGCTTTCCAACTGTACTAACAGTGGTATTGATACCGTTGGTGTCTTGACACAGTATCAGCCTCTTGAATTGAATGCTTATATTGGCAGTGGCGCTCCCTGGGATTTGGACCTGAACAATGGCGGCGTTTTTGTCCTTCCTCCTTATCAGAAGGGCAAGGTTGGTGAATGGTACCGCGGCACAGCAAATGCTATTTATCAGAATATGGCATTTATTGAGCAGTATAATCCGGATTATGTGCTCATCCTCTCCGGTGACCATATTTATAAGATGGACTACAACAAAATGCTCCGCTTCCACATCCGCAATGGGGCTGATGCTACGATTGCAGTCCGTGAGGTACCGTGGGAAGAGGCCAGCCGTTTTGGCATCATGAATACAGATGCTGAAAGCAAAATTATTGAGTTTGAAGAAAAACCCAAGCAGCCGAAATCCAATAAGGCTTCCATGGGCGTTTATATCTTCACCTGGGAGAAGCTCCGCAAATATCTTACTGAAGACGAAGCCGACAAGACGAGCTCGAATGACTTTGGCAAGAACATTATTCCTAAAATGCTCGCTGACAAACAGGTCCTGGTGGCCTATCAGTTTGACGGCTACTGGAAAGATGTCGGAACGATCGAGAGCCTTTGGGAAGCCAATATGGACCTCCTCTCCACGCCGCTGCCCATTGACCTGCATGACAAGAAATGGCGCATTTATGCCAGGAACCCCGGATATACGCCGCATTACATCGCAAAAGGTGCAACTGTCAGCGATTCCATGGTGACTGAAGGCTGCGAAGTCTATGGACACGTGAGCCATTCTGTGCTCTTCTCCGGTGTCACCGTTGAAGAAGGCGCAAATGTCCAGGATGCAGTCATTATGCCTGGTGCGGTGATCCGCCGCGGCGCAGTTGTACGCCGTGCCATTATTGCTGAAAATGCAATCGTTGGAGCCGGCTCTGTGGTTGGCGAAGAAACAGGTAATATTGCTGTTGTTGGCCAGGCTGTTGAACTGCCCGCAGGCGTTTCTGTAACAGCTGGTCAGCAGGTTGACGCAAGCACGACATTCTGATAATGCCGCTCAGGCACATGTAAAGGGGATTAAAACATATGTTGAAAGATGTGATGGGCGTCATTTATACTGGCGAGAATGACGCGAACCTTCGTGAACTTACTCTGATGCGCGCAATTGCCGCACTGCCTGTCGCCGGGCGCTACCGCGTTGTTGATTTTCTGCTCTCTTCTCTCGTTAACGGCGGTGTCCGCAATGTTGGCGTGATCATGCAGAAAAACTATCATTCCCTCATGGACCATGTTGGCTCCGGCAAAGAATGGGACCTCCATGGCAAGCATGACGGACTCTACGTCCTTCCTCCGTTCCTGACCCGCGAGAATGTGGGCGTATATAACGGAACACTGGACGCACTGCGCTCCAATACCAATTATCTGAGCCGTTCCAAGCAGGAATACTGTGTCCTGTGCAATTCATCCATCATCTGCAATCCGCACATGGACCAGTTCATCCAGTTCCATGTTGATTCCGGCGCTGATATCACACTGATGTACACCAAGGAAGAAAGCATGCTCCGCGATGAAGCGGGCACCTATATCGGTGTGGCCGAAGATGGAAAAGTGACAGAGATGGAAGTGGATCCCACTCATCCTCCCCTGACGAATTCCTTCATGGATATCATGATCCTCAAGCGTGAATATCTCCGCGACCTGGTTGATAAGGGAGTGGCCCATGGACAGCACCAGATGAGCCGCGATGTCCTTCTGCCTATGATCACAGAAGGACAGGGCAGGGTCAATGCATGGGAGTATACCGGCCCGGCCTGGCGCATGGATTCCGTGCAGAGCTATTTCAAGTTCAACATGGACGTTCTTGATTCTGATATCCGCAGGAAGCTGTTCGTCGATGATCTTCCCGTATTCACGAAGATCCGTGATGAAATGCCCACCCGCTATGGCGACAATGCCACTGTTGTCAATTCTCTTGTGGCAGATGGTTGTATTATTGAAGGCACCGTGGAAAACAGCATTCTGTTCCGCGGGGTCCGTATTGCACCGGATGCTCATGTCAAGAATTGTATCATTATGCAGGACGGTCAGGTCCACTCCAGTGCATATATTGAAAACTGCATCCTTGACAAGCAGGCTGTGATCAAGCGCAATGCCCGTCTGATTGGCCCGAATGCCTATCCTATCGTTATTGCCAAGAATGTTGTGATCTGATGTTTATTACCGGGAATGCCTTTACGCAAAAGGCGTTCCCGGCATCTTATTGTGCAGATGCATTGCGGTGAAACATTTCTCATGTTATAATACTGACATTAGGGGATTGTTTTTGCTGTTGCGGACAGCCTGCCATCAGAGATTCCCCGAAAAGGAGACTGAGTCCGATGAAAATACTTTTTACAGCAAGCGAATGTGTCCCGTTCATTAAAACGGGGGGCCTTGCCGATGTTGTTGGTGCACTTGCTCCAGTCCTTGCCAAGGAAGGTCATGATGTCCGTGTCATGATCCCCCTGTATTCCAAAGTCCCGGAATCGTTTGTCAATCAAATGACGCATGTTCTGGATTTTGAAGTACAGCTGGGCTGGCGCAAACAGTATTGCGGCATCGAAATGCTTGAGCGTGATGGTGTTACCTATTATTTTGTCGATAATAAGTTCTATTTTGGCCGCTCTTATATTTATGGCCTTGGTGGGGACGAGTATGAGCGCTTCGGCTTCTTCTGCCGTGCCTGCCTGAATGCCCTTCCGCTTCTGGATTTCCAGCCTGATGTGATCCATGCCCACGACTGGCAGAGCGGTATGGTGCCTGCACTGCTGAAAATTCAGTATGCCCATCTGCCATTCTTCACTGGCATCAAGACCATGTTCACGATCCATAACCTGCAGTACCAGGGCATTTTTGGCATCCGTGAGGTACAGGATGTTCTTGGCCTAGGTGACAGCCTGTGGACAGATGACAAACTGGAATGCTTCGGCTGTGCAAACTATCTGAAAGCTGGCCTTGTGTATTCTGATCTCATTACGACAGTGAGCCCGAGCTATGCTGAAGAGATCCAGACCGCTTACTATGGCGAACGTCTGGACGGTCTCCTCAAGGCAAGGAAGCACGAAGTATACGGCATACTCAATGGTCTGGATGTCGTTGACTACGATCCTTCCCATGATGAGAGCATCGCCAGCAAATATTCTGTGGATGATCTCTCAGGCAAAGCCGCATGCAAAGCCGCACTGCAGCAAGAAATGCACCTGACGATTGATCCTGATATTCCTGTCATCGGTATGGTGGGCCGTCTGAGCAATCAGAAGGGACTTGACCTTGTAGACTGCGTCCTGAGCGAAATCATTGAGAAGAATGTACAGCTTGTCGTTCTGGGAATGGGCGAGAGCCGCTATGTCAATCTTTTTGAATGGGCACAAGGTGCTTTCCCGGGCCGCGTCGCCTGCCGTTTTGACATGGACAGTTCACTTGCCCACCGCATTTATGCAGGCTGTGATATGTTCCTCATGCCCAGCCAGTTTGAACCCTGCGGCCTGAGCCAGATGATTGCTATGCGCTATGGCACGATCCCGATTGTACGTGAGACAGGCGGGCTCCGTGACACCGTGCTCTCCTACAATGAGTACACAGGCGAGGGCAACGGCTTCTCTTTCTT
>CAMNGW010000278.1 GCA_946538615.1 uncultured Clostridia bacterium | reverse complement strand
GAGCCCTTCAACAATAGCCTGGGCATCCTGTGATGAAATAATTCCCTGTTCACCCAGCATGGTAGCATGGGCAATGGAACCGGTGATATCCTGTTCATAGAGACGCTGATCAAATGTGATACTGGAATGAAAATCATCCACCAGACCATCGGTAGCTTTGCTGAAACGACCGCCCCAAAGTTTCATAGGAAAACACGACCTTCCTGAACCGCTTTGAATTGAAACGAGGGGAGTATAACAAAAAGCGTGAAGAAGGGCAACTCAAGCCTTGCACATATATGTCAAATGTGTTACAATCTTTCTGTAAATTGCAATAATTAATCCGAAAATTATCGCAGAACAGTGATTTATCCCATAAGGAGGGCGTAGCATGCGGAAATTGATATCGTTTATGCTGCTAACAGTGCTGCTTGTCACATTGTGGCTCTGTGCTAGTGCGGAAACACGCTATGTTGTCAGTGAAAATGGTGCAACGGTGAATATGCGTTCCGGTCCGGGCATGGGATACAGCGTTGTTACACGCATCAAATCAGGTTCGGAAGTAGAATATGTTGAAACCGAGGATGGATGGTGCCTGGTCCGGTACAAAGGCAAGAGCGGATATGTCGATGGGAGTTTTGTGGTTGATTCGGTTGCAGCTGAGGAACCGAAGGCTACAAATGCACCCAAGTCAACACAGGTACCAACGCTGGCATATATCACATCGCCGAATGGAAAGCCTGCCAATCTCCGTTCTGGCCCTGGGACGGGATATGACCAGGTTGGTACGGCTGAGGTTGGCAAAGCGGTAACTGTGTATGAAAGAGGGTCCAGCTGGAGTCAGATCAGTGTGGATGGAGAAATGTGCTATGTGCTCACGCGGCTTCTGTCTTCGACTAAACCCGATATCACCAGCGCGCCGGAGGAAACACCGCAGCCAAGCTACACAGCCTATATTGTATCCAGTAATGGCGGACCTGTCCGCATACGCAAGGGCCCGGGTACAAGTTATGGTATTGCAGGGGAAATTTCGTATGGTATGCAAGTGACAGTGGACGGGAAGGACGGTTCCTGGAATCACGTTCAGACGGATACGGTCACAGGCTATGTCATGTCAAAATATCTGTCCGCGACAAAGCCTGATACGCAGACGGCCGGGCCAGAGTCTACGGTAAAACCTGCAGGTACAAAAGCCTATGTGGTCAGTGCCAACGGGAAATCTGTGAATGTCCGTAAGTCGGACAGGTCAAGTGCTAAAGTTGTGACCAGTCTTGAATACGGCACGGAAGTCATGGTTGAGGAAAATGGCGGAAAATGGAGCAAAATTACCGGAAGTTTCGGAGAAGGCTATATCCTTAACACATATCTCACTTCCACAGATCCCGGTCCATATGCGACGGCTGAACCTGCATTTAAATCGTATACAGCCTATGTGTATTCTTCCAATGGCAAATCGGTAAATCTGCGCAAAGGGGCAGGAAGCCGTTACGGCACTGTGGCATCACTTGATGTCGGTACCGAGGTCAGCGTGATCGGAGAAAATGGTTCATGGAAGCACGTGACAACTGGAGGACTGACGGGTTTCATCATGCAGACCTTCCTGTCTGATACTAAGCCTGCCACGCCGGAAGACCAGACTGTTTCACCTTCCTGGATCCCCGGAAACGGGACAAGGGTATACCTGGCATCTGGTAAGAACAAAGTGGTCCGGACCTATTCTGCCATGGAAGGGAAAAAAGCTGATGGTAAGGCATATCCTGCCGGAACACCGGCAAAGGTCGTTTCCACAGAAAACGGATGGGCGGAAATCTCGGTAGGGTCGTCCACCTGTTACTTGCCGATTTCCAGCCTGGCATCTACCGGAGCCGCTGCAATTCCAAATTCTGCCAACCGCCTTATCTATTATCTCAAAGGCACGTCTGGAAATGTCAACGTCCGCCGTTCCTATCAGCCAACATCAGATTCGCTGGGCAGTTTCCTTAATGGAACAGCAGTCATTGTCATGGCCCGTAACACTGAACAGAATTGGGCCTATATTGAAGTTGGTTCAACAAAAGGGTATGTGGATATTTCAGACCTTGCATCCAGACCATAAAGGAGAGAGAACTGCTGTAAAAAGCAGTTCTTTTTATGCTCTGCGGACTTTTGACGCTGAACACGATTCTTTTTCTATGAACATTGGTTCATCCTATCTTACATGTGTAATGCTGATTTATCATATGTCCATGCAAAATCAAGCTATTATCATATTGGACATGTATTTGTTTAGCGTTGATAACATGAAGAGAAAATCAAAAGAAAAACTGTTGACAAAAGCACCGATTTTGGCTATACTGTCACTGTTGCGTTTGACCCAACGTAATCAGCATGCAGAGTTGGCTGAGTGGTCGAAGGCGCACGACTGGAAATCGTGTGAGGGCTGAAACTCTCCCAGGGTTCGAATCCCTGACTCTGCGCTAAAACCCCTGATTCAGGCATGGCTTGATCAGGGGTTTTAAATTTTTTATGAAGAAACTTCCTATGATTTTATTTTCCTGTTTGATGAAAAAATGATCCTATGGTACAATTTTTCTGCTTTTAAGTATCAGGAAGGGGTTTAAGTCTTAATGAAGAAAGTTCTGTGGCTTTTTCTGCTGATCATGTCCATAAGCACGGCTGGATGTGCGGATGAGGTCCGTAAGCTCCCTATGGATCTGTCAGGCGGGGCGCCTGTCGATGCAAAGTATGCACCGGATGTCATGGTATATGAAGATCCGACCATCCGTGTGGAGCGCAGCAAGGTCAAAAGTGCAGAATGGAAATGTACATATTATACGGCAGAGATTACGATTGCAGACCCGTCACAGCTCAGAACTCTCCCGGCTGGGGACACCTTTCTTTCCAGGACCACAGTGCCGGCCACTAACCTCGCCAAGCGTGTCAATGCTGTCCTGGCCATCAACGGGGATTATTGTACAGTCACCAATACGACGAAGGCTAACAGCTATATTCTCCGGCAGGGCAAGATATACAGGGACAGTGTGCAGTCTGGCCTGGATGTTCTGCTTGTGGATGAAAATGGGAATTTTCATATTTTACCCTATGATCAGGCGAAAGATTCTGATCTCACACAATGTGAAGGGAAAAACGTGGTCAATGCCTTTCAGTTCGGGCCAGGACTTGTCATAGATGGGACACCCGTTCCGGATGAATATATTCTTGACAGGTCGCACTCTCCGACCTATGCCAATCCCCATCAGAGGGAGATGCGGATGTGCATAGGCCAGATTGATGAATTGCATTATATCGTTGTGAGCTGTGCTTTCCATGGGATAAACCTGACAGACCTAAGGGACCTTGTGCTCAGTCTTGCCCCTGTCAAAAACCTGTATGTTCTTGACGGAGGAAATTCAGCTCAGATGATCTTCCTGGGTACAAAACTCAATAATGTGTCTGAAGGCAATCAGAATATACGTGCTATTACGGATATCATCTATTTCGCCAGTGCCTACTTTAAGGATTGAGCGGAGGCCGGCAAAATGGATCTGAAAGCGTATCTTATCTTTATGGGGATTGCATCTGTCCTGACATCCATCATGTCTTTCTTCCTGTTTTCAAGAAGCCGGAGATGTGAAGTCAGAGGAAAGAAAGCTGTCTTTGCCAGTTTCTGCCTGCTGGGGTTGGGCTGGCTCTTTGGCTTTGCAGGCGCAAAACTGTTTTATCTGTTAATGGAATTTCCTGCTGTAATAGGCTATGGTATAGAATATTTCTTATCAACGGTTAACATGGAAGAGCTTTCCTATTATGGCGGAGTTGCGGGTGTATCGCTTGCTGCTGTTGTAACATCAAAGCTTGTCCATGCAGACACACGGGATTTTCTGAATGCATTTGCCTGTGCAGGTGCCCTGATGGCAGGTATGGCCAGATTCGCAGAAAGGTTTCTGGATATGCTAGGCCTGGGAAGATATATGGAGAATGGCTTTTTCCCGTTCACAGTGAATAACAGCTGGGGAGAGCCATGCGTGGCCGTATATCTCTTTGAAGGTGTTTTTGCGCTGATCGTCATGGCAGTATGGCTTCGAAAGGAAGATGAAGAGAAGTTCCTTCGGGTCCTGTTCAGTCTCTGTCTTGGGCAGGTTTTCTTTGAAAGTTTACGGAACCAGAGCATTGCCTGGCTGTTTGTGAGATGTGAACAGCTGCTGTGCTATCTGTATGTGATGGCTATTCTGATCTATCGCAGCATTCGTCTGAGAAATCGGATCAGGCCCTGGTGGCTTCCCATTCTGACAGGGTTTGTGGTAGCGGCTCTGACAGTTGCTGAAGAATTTGCTCTGGATAAAACAAATATGCCTCATATTCTGACATATCTGTGTATGATCATGGGGATATTTGCAGTCTTCTTCACAGAAAGCCGTTCGTACCGCTATTTGAGAAATACGTAAGTTTATCTTGTCTGATCGGAGTAAAAATGATATCATCATCTTGCCTTGGATGAAGATTCATCCCGGTTTTGAAAAACATTCAGAAAATAGCAGGCCTATTATTTCAGAACGACACATGATTTGTTCTGAATAATGTTTGGAGCTGAGTTGATTGAAACATAAAATCCGTTGGATGCTGGTCCTGTATGACTCTCTGATCTATTTGTTTTTTGCGCTGTTTATTTTTGTCATTTATCCCAGCAGCATCAACACGCTTACCCCAGCACAGCGTGTCTTCCATATTTTATTGGGTTACGT
>CAMNGW010000277.1 GCA_946538615.1 uncultured Clostridia bacterium | reverse complement strand
ATATCTGGGAGATGCACCTACCGCGCGGGCGACGGATATTCATGAAAAACTTGTCGAAGAACACATGATAGCGAAAGACGACGTGTGTGTTGAAACTATCCGGAGGCTGATCCGGAACAGTCAACTGCGGATCAGGATAGCAGAAACAGAAACAGGCAGGATCCGACACTCTTTCATATTCAAGGAAGCTGGCCAGCTCTGGGAAGCAGATACCTGCTATTTTCTCAAGATCTGGGCAGGGAGAATGAATAAGTGGGTATATATACAGGGTATTATGGATAACCATTCCAGGTTCATTGTCGCTGCCAAATGCTGGTTGGCTGATACTGCAGAAAACTTCAGAAAAACCCTGATGGATGCCATATTGCACCACCATATTCCTACATTGCTGTATCTCGACAACGGGGCACCTTACATTGACAAACTGCTGCTGGAGATCTGCGCCAAACTTGGTATAGCTGTAGTGCACACCAGAAGCAAAGACGGTGCCGCAAAAGGTGCGATTGAACGCTGGTGGTACACATTAGAGTGCCACACAATTCTTGATATCGCACGGGAAAAACCTGACACCCTGGAAGCCGTCCAGCAGTTGGTAGATAAATGGGTAGTGAAGTACCACTTATCTGTCAATAAAGGTATAGAGGCAAAGCCTTTGGACCGTCTCACAGCGTCACTGAAACGGCACGTTGTGCGCAAGGCACAGTCAAAGGAATGGCTTACTGACATCTTTCTCCATGAAGCCTGTCCTGTCGTCCACAGGGATACAACCATCCAGGTAGCAAAAATCCATTTCCGTGTGCCTGATGAACTGGCCCACCAGAAGAAATTGACAGTACGTTATGATCCCGACCATCCCAGAGAAACAATTTACGCAGTTTTTGAGGACAGAAAATATTACCTCAAAGAGGATGACCGTGAGGCAAATGCTTACGAACGTCGAAATCGTGGAGGAAGACAGGCTGAACTCAAGGAACGTGAAGAAGCCAGAAAGAAGAAAGCACAGGAACAGGAACAGAAGATAATTGACGAGGGTCTCAACACCGAAATAGAGAAGACCATGACGCTGGAAGCCATGGAACTTCTGAAGCAGGCAGAACAGGCAGTGTCAGGAGATGACGGAACAGATTACAAAACCCTTGAGGAAACCAGGGCTGAAGCACGTTACAGCCGCAGAATGGCGGGTTCTGTCATACTTCAGGAATCGCAGAATCCAGACAGAGCTTCTACGCCGGGGCTCACGCTGGATCTGGCAAACCTGTAAATGCTGCCCGGAAAGACATTTGCAGTTCATTTCAGCGTCCCGGATTGTACCCCCCCTTGAAACCAGAACCTGCAGCAGTACTGTACCGGGCGCTGGGAAATACAGAACAAAGGAGAAACAGATATGCCGGACATATTGGATGTCTACGGACTGAAGTACCAGCCCTTTCAGAAGGGAATTCTTCAGTCAAAGCCGTGCTTCGACTCTGCAGACTTAAAGAACGGCGTGGCAGTTGTGACCAGAAGCGTGGAAGAAGTTGGAATCGGGTTGCTCTGTGGTGAATCCGGCACAGGTGTATCTTTTATTGCCCATGCCGGTATAGACCGTCTTCCGGGCGGCCAGTATGAGGTTTGCTACTACTCTGTCAGCCAGATTTGTCCACGGGATTTCTACAAGGAAGTCTGCCGGATAACCGGGGCCATTCCGGATGGAAGGGGAAGGCAGGCAATGATTACTGCCATTCGTGCCAAAGCGAAGGCTTTGCACGACCAGGGACGTCGGCTGATCCTGGTTCTTGACCGGGCAGAAAACATCCCGGAACTGGTGGCAGGTGATCTGCCAACCCTGATATCCGGGGACTATGATCTGGAAAACCATGCCGCGCTGATTCTCTGCGGCACAGAAAAACTGAGATCCCTGCTGCGGCGATATGGAAATGACAGCTTCCGCTACGACCTTTCCTACACGTACAAATGCAGGGGATTATCCGAGGATGAGGTGCTTCGTTATGTAAGATTCAAGCTTTCTGCAGCCGGCGCCTCTCCGGATGTGCTGGATGCCTCCATTGCGAAAGACCTTTATGAACTCTCATGCAGAGGCAATTGCAAACGGCTGAACAGTCTCATGCGGATGGCCCTGATGATTGGTGCACAGTACAACCGCAAAACCATTGATATTGAGATTCTCCGTTCCGCAGCCGCTGTGCAGGAAGAAGGCTTCTGAGTGAAGTGTCGGAGATGTCAGAAGACAGTTCAGATTCACTTTGACAACCGGGAGGTGTGATGTGTGCATGGGAACAACCTGCGTTACAAGAGAGCAGATTCAAATTGCCCGCAAGGCGGATCTGTATTCGTATCTTCTTTGCAAGTATCCGGACTATGTTGCAGGAGCAGGGGTTAATCTGCTGCATCTCAGAGAACACGACAGTGTTTACGTAAAGCGTGGAGTCAGCGGATACCATGCCTTCTCCAGCGGAGACCACGGAAACCCAATTGATTTTCTGCTTCACTATCTCCATTTTTCTTCCTTTGTGGAAGCTGTCATGGAACTGTGCGCATTTGAGACAGGTGAAAAAAACCGAAGCCCTGCCAGCTGTGTTCTGTCACCGCCCGCATCTTCTTCGCCTTCTCCGTCTCCTTCTGTAAGGCCCATGACCATTCCTGTGCCGGACCGGCCTCCGTTTTTACGAATCTTCCGCTACCTGATGGGACGGGGCTTTCCGAAAGACTTCCTGGATTTGCTTGTCAGGCGTGGCATTCTCTACCAGGAAGCGGCAACCGGCAATGCTGTCTTTATCTCTCCCCAGCGGGATTATTGTGAACTTCGGGGAACTGGCGGGAAACCGTTCCATGGTGTGCGCAAGACTTCCAGTAATCGCTTCTGGTACTGGAAAGAGCAGCTTCTGGGACATGCTGAAGCTGCATTCATTACAGAAGGTGCCATTGACGCACTCAGCCTGTATCTGCTTCACAGACGGACAGGTCACAGCCTTCCGTATGTCTATATTGCAATAGGTGGTGTTGCCAACCAGAAAACGATTGACCGGATCCAGAAGCAGATTCCTGCCGTTCTCGCCGTAGACAATGATTCTGCCGGTGAGGCATGCCGGAACCGCAATTCCACTCTTCCATTCATTCTTCCCCGAAACAAGGACTGGAATGAAGACCTCTGTGATGATTTTCCGGTGTCAGAACTGGAAAAATATGTTATACCGGCATTTCTTCGCTGAAGTACCGTTTCTGCAAACGTTTTCATCTTATTGTGTTGCAGGGAAACAGCCGTTTCCCTGCAACAGGAAAGGAAGGTTTTATGTCCACGTTTTCTTCCCCTGATTATGTCCCGGCTGACAATTCATCTTTCGAGCAAAGAATGCTTCAGGCTGCTGAAGCTGTATCCCCGGCAGAGAATGAAGCAGAAGAAGCTCTGCGTGACCTGGGCCACTGCATGGATGGTCTCAGATGCTGCTGTAGTGCTATGGAAACCGTTATACCCGAAATTGTAAAGGCCTGTACGCTTTCCTCCTCCGCTGCTGTACGGATTCTCCGTGATTCTGCCAATCCGGAAACGAGGCAGAAGTATATTGACGAAGATGGTGATGGAATCAGTGACTATGCCAGTTTTAACCTCGGGTGTTTCGAACATGCTGTTGGACTGCTGGATTTCTGCCTGGATGAAATAAGCCAGCAGGCCGGTCGGATTAGCGATCTGGCTGAGACACTGGAGAACGCTTATGAGATTGCTTACGAATGGATAGACGATCTACGTAACCGGATGGAATACCTGATAAATGACCTGCCTATTTTTGCTCATTCTCCTGCAATACCACTGTCCGAATACATTCCCGACAGAGCATGACTTACAACTCTGTCAGCTTTGTGTTCTTTCCCTGCAGGGACTGGAAACCTCTGACCTCTGGTTTCCAGTCCCTGTCATGCCTGATTCCCATCCTGACAGGCTTTATTCCTTTAAGCCACAAAAAGAAAGATAATTCCGGGAATGAATGTGTGATTTGATCTGATACCGTGTTTCACTACTGCATTTTTCTGACAATCTGTGATACACGATCTACACACGCCGTGTTCCTGTGTAATGAAAGGGTGGATGAATATATGAAATCGTTCTGATGCCTTGTTCCGCCACCGCGCTTATCTTACAACCTGTGATACACGATCTACACACGTCGTGTTCTGGTATGACGAAGGAGCAATCTTTATGGTGAAACGTATTAACATCTCATTGTCTTGTGATACCCTGGAACGCCTTGATGCTATTGCATTGGAAAACCATTTCAACCGCTCGCAGGTCATCTCTCAGTTAATCTGGCAAACAAAAGTCAAAAACCCGCAGGCCCGCGGGCAGATGACAGTAGACGATTTTCTTGGCTCTGAAACGCAACGTAAGAAGCAGAAACAGAAGAAGAGTCAGATTTGACAGATTGATATATGCCAGGCGTTTATGTCAAAACCTTGCACTTACAACAACATGGAACAAGCGGAACCTGCTGACAACCAGAGGTTCCGCTTGTTCCATGTAGCTTGCTCTTTTGATTTCTTTTTCCAGCTCCGTATTTCAATGTTTTCTGTGATGAAGTTTGTAGACTCTACCCTGACAGGTTTTAAAAACCGTTAAAAATGTATGGCTCATGGAAAGTGTAGCATTCTGCCCCTATGGTACAAATCCTCTTTGTTTTCTGGCTCATAAAGCATGCCCGTTATGGCT
>CAMNGW010000276.1 GCA_946538615.1 uncultured Clostridia bacterium | reverse complement strand
GAACAATACGAACTGCTGAAACAGTCATCCGAAGAATAAGCAAAATTCCAGTTTGACAAAATCATGATCCTGAAATCCGGAAGCGGATGGTTAACCTATCGTGAGTTCTTTTTCCGGCCGATATGAAAAAACCGCTGTTTTTTCAAATTGAAAGCCATTTTTCGTTCAGTATAATCAGGTTGTGGCTGCAGCCTGACCACAATCTGAAATGAAAAGAGGCATGGCAAAATGGTATACAATCTGAATAAAGTTGCAATGATCACGGGACTGACCACAAGAACGCTCAGAAACTATCTGAAGCTGGATCTGCTGAAGGGTGAAAAAATTGACGGCAATTGGAGCTTTACGGATGAAGAACTGGATGCGTTTATGTCCAATCCTGCTGTAAAGCAAGCGATCAAAACCAGGCGAAACGCCATCGTGTATGATTTTCTTTCCGATCCCTTTAAAAAAGGAAACCGCATCTGCACAATCATGGATCTTCCTGTCTCTGATGCAGAAGCATTGGAAACAGCCAATTTCTTCTGTGACCTGATTAACAGAAACGGGAGCGATATCAAATTCACGTACAATCAGGAAAAAGGCTTCTCCCGGTTTATTCTGACCGGTTCAGAGGATCAGGTAGTGGATTTCATGAGGGCATATTACGGGCGGTGAACAGGAAAACCGGAAGCTGTTCTTCCAGACGGTGAGTTCCCAACTTTGAAGTGCATGGTGCAATAGCCGGAACAGGCGGAGATGGAATGTCATTCTGTATGTGACAGAACAAAAAGGAGAATTGTTCGCGTGAAGGGATTTTACAGAATAGCTCTCATGATCGGATTCATTCTGGTGACTGCGTTTGCCCGGGCAGAAGGGCAAACGGAAATACTCCGGGCAGATGTCGGCAGTATTGTCACATTTGGACGTTATGAGCAGGACGGCAATCCGGATAACGGCCAGGAAAAAATCGAATGGATCGTGCTGGATGTTCAGAAAGAAAGATGCCTGTTGCTGAGCCGGTACTGTCTGGATACAAAGGCCTATCATTCAAAAGGAAAAAGTATCACCTGGAAGGATTCCACGATACGCAAATGGCTGAACAGGGTTTTTCTGGAAACCGCCTTTCTTCCTGAGGAGCAGGAGGTTATTGCTGTGACATCTGTGGACAACAGCAGGAAGCAGGGCTACCGGAAATGGAAAAAAACAAAAGGTGGAAAGAATACCAGGGACCGGATCTTCCTTCTGAGCTGTGCGGAGGCTGCCCGGTATTTCAGCGTTGCATTTAACGGACCTATGAATCTGAATGCCTGCTCTGAGCCGACGCCTTACGCTGTTGGAAAAGGAGCGTATTGCGAAGAGCTTCGTGAGGCAAACAGTCCTGATACCCGATATGCCTGGTGGTGGCTCCGGTCACCCGGCTATGTGCAGACCGCTGCTGCCGGTGTGGGAGGAAGCGGAACACTTCTTGACTCAGGAGTAAACTGGGAGCAGGCCTGTGTCCGTCCCGCTCTCTGGGTGAAGTTGGATCAGCGTACCAGTATCTTCCTGACCAAACAGCCGCGTAAGGAAAAAAAGACCTTTGGGGATTACACCTATACGATCCTTGAAAACGGTTCTGCAGAGATTGTAAGATACTCAGGGAAGAACGATGCTGTCATGATCCCGGGTGCACTCGACGGGCATCCCGTTACCGCAATCGGAGAAGCTGCTTTTGAAAGCTGTTCATATGTGACTTCTGTGGTCATCCCGGATGGAGTGAAAACAATTGGCGATGATGCATTTCTTTCCTGCCAGGGCCTGCTTTCCGTTACGATTCCGGACAGCACGGAAGTAATAGGTACAGCCTCGTTCACCGGATGCTCAGCACTGACCTCCGTCCCCCTTCCGGACGGAATGAGAATCATTGGAAGAGACACGTTCTTTGGCTGTAAAAGCCTGAAATCCATAACCATCCCGGACAGCACGGAAGAGATCGGAAACTCAGCTTTTGCTCACTGTTCCGGACTGACTTCCATTACGATCCCTGACAATGTAAAAAAGCTCGGAGAGTTTGTGTTCCATTCCTGTATCGGATTGACTTCCGTCACGCTTTCCGACAACTGTGCGGATATTCCGGCCTTTGCTTTTTCCGAATGCAAAAGCCTGACATCCATTACTCTTTCCAATCGTGTCAGAACAATTGGGACCCGCGCTTTCTGGAACTGTGCGTCGCTGACTTCCATGATCGTTCCGGAAGGCGTGGTTTCCATCGGACAGGAAGCCTTTGGTGATTGTGAAAGCCTTGTCTCTGTCATGATCCCGGATAGCGTTACATCTGTCGGCGCCAGCCCCTTTACATCGGGCAGCGCGCTGCAAGAGATTATTATCTCCCCGGATCATCCATATCTTGAACTGCTGGATGGCGTTCTTTTCAGCAAATCAGATCAAAGGCTGATCTGTTATCTGCCGTCTTTTTCCGGAGAGGAGTACACAATTCCTGACGGAGTCCGGGAAATCGGAGAGCGGGCTTTCTGGGGCTGTAAGATCTTGACATCTGTCATCATTCCAGTCACTGTGACAACGATTGGTGATGAAGCCTTTGGATGCTGCTCAGAATTGCATTCTGTCCGGATCCCGGCCAATGTAACAACAATCGGTGAAAATGCCTTCGATGGCTGCTCTGAAAAGCTGACTGCAGCAGTGGATCATGGTTCATATGCCGAGCGGTACTGTAAAAAAAACAGAATGAAACGCAGTTACTGAAAATGTTTTAAAGTGACTGGTACATGGATTGTTTCTGATATACGGGTGAAGTATGGATTAAAAAAGCAGTAATCACTTCGGATGCAGAAGAGGATTTGGACAGATTTATCCCGTATCTTCTCCCCATCATGTCAAGCTGTACCTATTGATTTTCCTCAACTTCTTTTCCATCAGCTGTTTGCAAAGCAGAATCCTCAGGATGCTGCCAGTGTGCTGAGTGATTTTGAGGAAGCAAAACAGAGACTGTCCCGCATTGCGGACAGTCTGCAACCGTGTGATCATCCATATCTGAAAGCTCCCGGATACAGAAAGATGCTTTTTCAGACGCACCGGTATTTTACGCTCTGCCGGATTGAGGACGATCTTGTTATCGTGGATAACATCTTTCATGAATTACAGGCTGATAAAAACAGGATCAGGTAAGGATGATCTGAAAACTGCCCCAAGTTGGGGCATCCTGACCAATCTCGCACATGCTGGCAGACCGGACGGCATGCAGTTCCAGGCAGGTGCAGTCGCAACCTGCGGCAAATAATGAACAGAAAAAACGGAAGTGAATTGGATTAAGGGCGTATGATGCCCTTTTTCACTGATTCTGCCAAAGAAGACACCCCGGCAATCCGGCGACTGAGCCATCCCGGTACAGTCAATCACCTGCCACTCAGCCTGAAGACCTGAAGTGGGGGCTTGTAAAACCCTGATTGACCAGCCAAAGGTCTTCTGCACCTGTCCCAGCATTCACTTCAGCCTGGATCCCCCGGTACTCCGTGAACCGCGATCTGCGGCCCTGCGTACTGAGTAGGGAAATGCCCGCCATCTTCTCCGATTGGAGCGGACACATGAACGGTGCGCTCACCAGCATCGGGTCCATGGTGAAAAACGGTCTGATTGTAAAGACCATTAACCAGGCTGTGTTTTCTGCCGGGAACCCCTGCAGATGGACGCTATGCTCCAGGCAGAAGGCCAGCCAGGTGGGTTCTGTCATTACCGGATCCAGCTGGAAGATGGTGCCTGCTGCCAGCGAAGAGGAGTTCAATGCCCTGCGGGACGAAATAATCCGGAAGGCCAGGGGGCATGGCTATGACGATGTGGTCGCTTTCAGCATGCAGCAGGCAGAACAGCTGTTCCGGGCCCGCAAAGCCATGATGGAAGATCTGAGCAAATTGAGACAGTATTCATGCAGACCCCGTACCATGGCATGATACGACAGGCTTCAGGAGCGGAATCTATCCCCTGGCCATATGTCACGACGGAGAACAGCCCGGAAGCAGCTGGTGGGGCTTCTCCGTATGGAAAAAATCCCGGTCATCATGGCCGGGACTTCCTTTACATGTTCCTTATGTGATCCGTATGTCTTATCTGGCGCTTTCAGCGGTATTTTCTCCTGCGACTTTACCGAAGCAGAGCATGAGTCACCTTCAAGACCCGAGATCACGTCGCCGGCGGCGTACAGGCCGGTATTCTTCGTGTCATTTAAGCGCACGCTGTCCGCGTTGACGAGCGCACTGATCTTTCCGGATTCATCCGGGGAACGGCCTTCATGACAGTGACCATGAAGCCCATGTCCCGCTCTCTGGCATCCACCGGACGGGTCATGGTGATGCCGTCGCCCGGATTGTTGGCGGGGATGGTGCTCGCATGATTCGCACCCAGGCCCGTGCCGGTCTTCTGGTACTCTGCAGCCATGGCCGCATTGGACTGGAAACCTCCACTGGCCAGCACAACGCCTCCCCTGGCATGGCAGGTGTGCGTACCGCCCTTGGCTGTCAGATAACACATGTCATCTCATCCTGCGCGGCAAATGACAAATCAGCATCGAAGGGACGGGTCACCTTGTCCGTCTCTGCCTTCGTTGATCTCTGCCAGATACAGTTCCACAATTGCAGATGGCCCGTCCCACCAGAGCTTAGACTCCCGGTCATAGAGGACAGCACACGTCCTGGATTGCAGAAACTGAGGAAGAATTTCCTCTTCCGGCTTGTGAAGGATTGACGACAGATCGTCCACTGCCATCTGAATATTCATGTCGATGGCAGCTTTGTCCTTGTTCCCGGGGATCGGAGAGTCTGCAGCCATACCCG
>CAMNGW010000275.1 GCA_946538615.1 uncultured Clostridia bacterium | reverse complement strand
AACGCACAGTCACTTCCTGTTTCTCAACGGGCCCTTCTCCGGTTTTGAATGTCAGGCTGAGGCGCTCGTGGGCCTTCAGGGGCCGGGAGAGCCTGAGGATCAGCAGGTCCTGTTCCAGCGCAGCGGACTGCAGAATATTTTCTTCTCCGGAAAAAACGGCTGTCCTCATCTCATCTGTGTTCCCTGCTCCCACCTCAAGCAGGACCCATCTGTCTCCGTCCTGTGGCGAGCGCAGGAGCTGACGTGTTTCACCGCTGACAACGTTGCAACAGCTGGCAAGCAGCAGGAGAACAACGACAAACATCAAGACCCTGCCTGCATTTCCTTCTCTCATATTCCTCAGACCTTTCTGGTATACCTTCCTTATTTCAGACAATTCTCTGCACATCTCTTATTCTTTTATGAACTGTCCCTGCAGCGTATATCTTCCCGTCAGACTGCCCCCTTCTGGCGTTTTTAAGGTGACGTTCCATGTGCCTGCCTTTTTTCCGGCACTTTCCAGGTGGGCCCTGTACCACAGCGTCCTGTTCTCCTTATGGATGAGGATGCATATGCTCTTCATCTCCCCGCTTGAGCAGCTGATCGCATACTCCACAGAGATCGTACCTGCTTCCTGTGAAAAAAGAGCAAGTCCTTTTTCCCATCCCTCCCTTACGGGAAGCAGCCAGCTTTTTCCGTCCGGAAGAGGTATGGGCGCCAGACACTCCCCATCCTCTGTCAAGAGCAGCAAGTTCCAGCCTTCCTGTGACGTGCTGATCTGCAGACTGTTTTCCTGTTCGTTCAGGAGAGTCTGCATGTCAGGGATGAACTGCGGTGCATCCACAATGAACGGCAGCTCCGCAAGGGTCAGGGGCAACACGTCATGGTCCATCCTGTACCAGCTGTCCTTCAACAGGGCCAGTCTGTCCCTGACTGTAAGGTTTTCCTCCTGGCAGCCCAAAATCTGCACTTTCTGCAGAGGGATTTCTGTTGCACCGGGACCGGCCCATGAGCCTTCCATTCCCGCCCTCCGGTTCTCCCACATGAGAAAGCCTACCATAATCATTGCAGAGCAGACCACAGCGGCACGTTTCATCCAGCTCCTCCGGCTCAACCGGGTGCCGGCGCGCTGATCATCCCGGGGTATGGCTCCCTTTGCTTTCAGTGCATGTCCGAGGGCTTCCCTGAAGGCTGCTGCATCCATGTAGCGGTCATCAGGACGGAACGCACAGGCTTTCCCTATAACCGCCATGATTTCTTTGTGTACACCCGGTACAGGCGGCAGCTCCGCTCCGGACAGCCTCTTTCTGATCGCACCGATTCTGTCCTCATGGCTGGTCAGCCGGACTGATACCGGGAAGAAAGGCAGTCTGTCCCCATTCAGGTAACGGTACAGAGTAAGTCCCAGCGCATAGATATCGGTCCGGGCATCCTGACGGCCGTCGAGCTGTTCTGGCGCCACATATTCCGGGGTACATTCAATTCCGACCCCGTCATCGATGGTATCGGGCTGCTCGGCAGCCTGCCCGGAACTTGCCGTGCCGAAGTCTCCCAGTTTGTACCTGACCTTCCCGTCTGGCCCTTCCCATACAAGAATATTGTCCGGTTTGATGTCCCCGTGCACGATATCTGCTGCGTGGCAGTGTTCCAGTCCTTCGCACAGGTCCATTCCCATTTCGAGAACTTCTGTGTCCGACAGCTTCTTGTCACACAGATAGCTGCGCAGTGACCTGAGCAGCTCCATCCGGATCAGGATGCTGCAGTGCCCATCCCCATCCTGATGGACAGAAACTTCATCAATGCGCACAAGGCCAGGGACACTGCCAAGTTCTTTCATTCTCTGTGCCCCGCTGAGGACGGCCCCTGCTTCTTTATCGGGCACAGACAGAATTTTCACCGCGGCCTGCATGTCAGGGTGCCCCTTGCGCACCATACGATAGACCCGGCTCGACCCACCGATCCCGATCAGTTCGGCGATTTCCCATCCGGGGAAGATGTCCCCGTAACTCATCCTGCATCCCCCTGCCTGTATCCTGCCATTTCAATCACATTATTGTAGGTTTCCATCGGATCCTGTGCAGAAAGGGAAATCATCAGGAAGCTTTCATACGGGTCAGCTTCATACACTGGGCCATATCCGCATGCCTCCAGGATCGGGTCCATGAACTTCCTGAACTTTTCCTTCCTCTTCCTGGGGTCCTCCAGCATGACCGACCCTGTCTGAAGATAAAAACCCAGTGTCAGCAGGTCATATCTCTCCGGCTCTTTTTTTCCTGACAAAAGAAGGTGCTGGTGCAGACGGGTAAAACGTTTACTGCTAAGTTCCCTTTTCACTTCCGGTCGTATAGAGATCCTGAGGTTCCCATAACTGTCCCTTGGCACAGGTGGACAGAAAACACGTTCCAGATCAGCCGGGGTAACTTCCCGCCGGATCGTTCCGGAGGATTCAATCGCCGTCTTCTCTTCTGCCATGGCATACAGCTTTCTGAACCATTCACGGGTCTTCCGGATGGTTTCCGGTTCATCCGCAGCGCCAAGCATACCCGTCAGCAGTTCCGTGTCCTCACGGATAATGCGCCGGGACTGGAGCCGGGTTGCCGGCTGGGTAACCTCTAACCTCTCCTTGATCCCCTCCGGGCCTTTTCTGTACTGCTCCCTGAGCTGCAGCATCTTTTCCCACCCGTAGCGGTGCATAAAGCAGTACCTGCAGATCCCTTCAAACGGGTCGTCCGCGAACATCCGGTGGTCGTGCAAGGCGTACATGAGGAAGGAATCCACTTCTTCGGCCATCATGCCCAGTCCGAAGCCGAGGAGCAGAATCGTCTCACGGCCTACCGAATACTGTTCCAGCCATCTTCCTGTCACCGTTGCCAGTCGGGTCTCCCTGTTGTCCATCGAGGCCGGCACCCCATTTTCCCTGAAAGTCTCAATCAGGATCTGTCTGTATTCCTTCTGGGGGATATCCCGGAAAGGACCATTGAGGCTGCTGTTCACATAAATATACCTTTTCAGGTAATCCCTGAACGGAATGGTCCGTATCTCGGTACACATTTCATCATAAATCAGAGGGGACAGCAGTTCTTTCCTCTTCAGCTGTTTTTCCAGTTCCTGGAGCTTTTCTTTTCCTCTGATCGTAAAATTGAAGCTTCTTTCCTCCGCCAGAGGCAGGACACGCATCATGACACTTCCCCCATTCAAAACCTGAAGCACCTGGATCATTCAGCTCTTCCCGGCCAGAGTATTTGCACTGTCAGAAGTATAGCATATCCTGATCTTCTTTTCGTTTATCAAATGATACACATGTCTTCCAAGGAGTTGTATATCCTGCCTGCGCAGGCCCTCCTGAGAATGGACCTGCCTTATTGTTTGAACTGTCCTTATTATTTTCTTTTCGAACCTGGCACGGTTTTTTCAGTCTCTGCATCCGGCCTGCCCCCAATCCACCGTCTTTTCTGGTCCATCCAGCTTCATCCAGCGATCCGTTCCACCCTTTTCATCACACGTCATGTCCTTCATTCTCCGGTGGGCAGCTGACCGGAAAAAGCACGCTGAACATGCCCATGTGCTGCTTGGTACAGGACACAATTCCGACCGGTCCGCGCAGATTCTTCCCGGAGCGTATTTTTTTCTTTTTCAGCTTCAGGACCTTGTGCCACATCATGAATCCGCACAGTATGGTCAGTGCCCGGATGAAGCCGTACTGCCTCCATGTGGGCACCTTGACTGAATGATGATGATCTTGGGATAAGAACCTTTTTCGGTGCCAGTTCATAACAAGCCGCGTTTATCTGCGCCTCTTCATGCACCAGTTTCATAGCACGCAAGGTCCTTTCCTGCAGCCCCAGGTATTTATCTTTTCCGGACCTGCGCTGTGATGACCGCACCAACAATAATGACTGCTCCAATGACCTCGCGGACCGTCGGGACCTCTCCCAACAGAAGAAAGGCAAAAAGAATGCCGTATACCGTCTCCATTGAAGAACATATTCCCGCAAGCTGTGCAGGAATGGCTTCCAGACTGGTGATAAACAGTGTGTGGGCAACTGCTGTGGTGACCACACCAAGCAAAAGCAGCATGCCAAAGTCAGAAGCAGAGGGCCGGATGCTGACGCGGAGCACAAAAGGGAGAAGAACAGCAGCTGCTGTAGCCTGTTCATAAAAAGCAGTCACTGTGCTGCTGATCCGGTTCGCCACGCTCTTGTTTATGATGGTCAGAACAGCGTAGGACAGTGCTGAAACGGTTCCTGCCAGGACACCAAGGAACATGTGGTTCTCAAGAGAAAACTCCGGTACCGTAATCAGCACGCCCAGAAGGATCAGGATGGATGTTATTATGTTCCACCGCTCAGGCTTCTGATGGAAAATGAGGGGCTCAAGCAGTGTGACAAACAGTGGGAAGGCAGAAAACGTGATTGTCCCAATGGCCACAGTGGACACCTGGACCGATTCGATAAACGTCCACCAGTGGAGCGCCAGAACCGTTCCGGCAGAAAACAGCAGGATGACGTCCCTCTTCCCGACCCGGAGACTCTGCCTACGGATGAGTATAAACAGCCCCAGTGCAACAGATGAAAACAATACTCTTCCGAAAGTGATACCAATCGCCGGAAGGTGGATCCATCTGGCAAACAATCCTGCCATGCCAAACAGCACAACAGCAAGATTGACAGAGATAACCGCATGTTTCATCATGGTCCTCCAAATTCTGTTTCATCTGATGGGAGCATGCTAGGTCCCGGAATGATACCACTTTGGCTGTGACCTTTCCCGCGGCTTCAGATCATCCACGGTGCTGATCTTTGATACGCGGATGCTTTCCAACCGTTCCATTTTCCC
>CAMNGW010000274.1 GCA_946538615.1 uncultured Clostridia bacterium | reverse complement strand
TGTTTTTGCTATTCGGATCGTTCGTGTTCTCTGCTGGACTTTCTGAGAGCACTCTATAAACATGAGGTGCTACTTCAGGATTTACAGTTTTTTTACTTTTGTTAACATTTCATTCATGTAACTTTCAAATTCAACTGTTATACTCTCAAACGAAGACAGGGAAGACCCCTGGACTTCAGGTATACAAAAAATGTTACTGATTCCTTGAACAGGAGGTATTGATATGAAAAATGCTGTAAAACTGGTATGTGTCGCTGTAGCATGCGTCATGCTTGGCACAGGTCTTGGTCTTTATGCGCAGTCAGCCACTGCACAGGAGACTGAAAAAGTCATCGTAACTTCTCCTTTTACTCAGGCTATCTCAGCAGTGAAAGATTCGGTTGTGGGTGTGCGGAATTATCAGACTGTCCGTTATTCCAATTATGGCAGCAACTGGGGCAATTCTTTCGGATTTGACAGCTGGCCCTTCGGTTCGAATCCTTATGGAAACCGCTATGGCAACGAGAACACGCCGGCAACCCAGGAAGTCCTCGCAGGCACAGGTTCAGGTGTTGTGATCGCAAAGGGTTATGTCCTGACCAATTATCATGTTGTTAATAACGCAACCGGCCTTAAAGTGACCGTTGCCACAGATGGCTCTTCAGATCCGGATCTTTATGATGCGACCCTTGTCGCCTATGATGAGAACCTGGACATTGCAATTATCTATGCACCAAAACTCGACCTGGAACCTGTCTCCCTCGGTGACAGTGATACACTTCAGGTCGGGGACTGGGCCATCTGCATCGGCAATCCGCTGGGCGAAAAATTCTCCGGTACAGTTACCGCTGGTATCGTCTCGGCCATGAACCGCTCTGTCTCTTCTACTGGCTATGACAAATACGGACGTAAAGAAACGACAACCAACACCATGATTCAGACAGACGCTGCCATCAATAACGGAAACAGCGGCGGAGGCATGTTCTCTGTGGACGGCACGCTCATGGGGATTCCAACGATCAAATACTCCGGTACGGCCTATTCCGGAGCAAGCATTGACGGCATCGGAATGTGCATCCCGATCAATGCCGCGAAACCCCTCATCAACGATGTTCTTTCAGGCGTTATTGCGACACCTGCTTTTACCGGCGATGAGACCCAGAATGCATCAGGCAATGACCTGACGGGCAAGCCCCGCCTCGGCATCACCATCACAGGTCTGAACGCTTATTCATCGGCTGTCACAAGCGGAAGCATTCCCAACGGTGTTTATGTCCAGTCCGTCAATGCCGGCTCTCCTGCAGAAGCTGCGGGCATGCTCGCCGGCGACATCATTGTGGATGTGGATAATACCGTGATCTCTTCTGTGTCCCAGCTCCAGGCTATCATTGCCCAGCATGGAGAAGGCGACATACTGAAAGTCAAAGTGTACCGCGTCCCCGGTATGACAGACATCACCGGAACAAATCCCTCGGACTTCCCGGAGGGAAGCTATGTGGACCTTGAAATCACCCTTTCCACTATTGATGCCCTGCAGCAGTAAATCTTTTCCCTGTCACCTCAGCAGGTGACAGGGTTCTTTTTATCCGGTCCGTTCCTGCTTTCATCTGCTCCCTCTTCTTGACGCAGCGGCATCCGTCCTATATGATGGTTGTCGTTTTCTTTGGTCTATTTTCAGGGACATATTCTCGCTGTTCCTGTTTTCCTGCCAGGGAGGTTTCCATTGTGGATGAACGCAGTCTGATCGCCCGCGCCAGAGGCGGCGATACCCATGCCTTTGAGCAGCTTGCCACGCCGTGCGAGCGTATGGTATGGTCCGTTGCTTATCATATTATGCAGAATAAAGAGGATGCTGAGGACGCTGCTCAGAATGCAATGCTCAAAGCATGGCAAAAGATCCGTGACTTTGAAGGTGCTTCTTCTTTCAGCACGTGGCTCTACCGCATCGTAAGTACAACCTGTCTGGACATGCTCAGGCGGAAAAAAGTACGGCAGGCTGTTTCCATGGATGCCCTCCATGAGTCCGGTTATGACCCGCCTTCTCATGAAGCCGGTCCGGAATCAATTGCCCAGTCCCATGACGAAGCAGCGCAGCTCCGTCACGCGCTTACTCAGCTCCCTGAGGACCAGCGTGTCCCCCTTCTTCTTTTCTGCCTTGAAAATAAAAAATATGAAGAAATCGCTCAGATTCTTGATTTGCCTGAAGGTACTGTCAAAAGCAGGATCAGCCGCGGCCGGATCACATTGCGCAAGCTCCTTGATGCCTCCTGGAACCAATCCGGATCCCATGCGTCCAACCCTACAGAAAGGAGGTCCGATTGATGAACTGCTCTGCTTATGAAGACCTCTTGGAAAAATGGCTCAGCGGCGAAATCACACCATCCGAACAGGAGCTTATGCTTTCCCACGAAGCATCCTGTCCCCAGTGCCGTGCTTTACGCGAAAGCCTTTCCGGTCCGGATGATTCAATTTCCTCACTTCTTGGTGACATACCTGATGTGCCCGAAGATTTCCATCAGAAATGGACCTCAGCCATCTCCCAGGAAAACAGGCCCCGATCATTCTTTTCTAAGCACTACAGGCTGATTGCAAGCGCAGCTGTTGTTCTTCTTGTCCTCGGGGGAACTTTGCTGGTGCATCCTTTTGAAATGAACAGGGAAAGAACGGAAATCAAAAGTATGGCCAGTGTGCCTGCTGAAAGGACGGAGGCCGCTGAAAGCTCAGAATATGAGTACGTCTATGAGTCTGAACCCCAGGAAACTGAGATGTATGAAACCCTGCCCGCCATGGGTGCCGTGGGTGCTTCTCCCAGCAGTGTTCCTGTACTGCAGATGGGACTGACCATGTCAGAACCCATTGAAAGTTTCAGTGATACAGCAGAAGAAGACACCTCTTTTTCTGACAGAGCGGACCTTGACGACGGCTCCGCAGCCTTTTCTGCCGTGCAAGAAGAAAAAAAAGCGGCTGACCTTTCCGGCAGCCAGAGCCTTTTCCCTGAGGACTTTTTTCAGGAAACACTAGAAGAATCATCTGAGTCCGCCTCTGCAGTCGACGGATACGCTGCCCCTGTCTGCGAGACTTCCTTACCGGCAAATCACTTTGAAGACCATCTTGCCATGGTCAGGGAGCTCGTCCGCAGTTGGGACCCGGATTTTGAAGAAACCTCCGGCACAGATGATACGGGCCGGTTTGTTCAGTTTACGCTCCATATGCAAGATGCTCCTTCTGATTTTTCTCCTGAAGCGCTGCAAAGCATTCCCGGTGTGATCTGGTCATCTGATAAAGGTCAGCTCATCGTCCGGATTTCTGCAAAGCAGCTTCAGTGACATTGCCTTTTTGTACCGGTCTTTGTACAATATGCCCGAGGTGATAAGAATGGCCCTCAAGGAAAAAGCCCTGATGCGTCTTTGTGAAAAGATGCAAAAAGCTGCTGTCCCCTTCTGTCTTACTGGCCCATGGCGTCTGTCCCTGCTTGACCCTGCCGCTGAGTGGCACGGTTTCGATGTGCTGACAGATACCGCCCATTTTCCGGACGCGGACCGTGTCCTGACAAAGCTTGGCATGCGTCAGGCTGTATCAGACTGTGAAGTACATTTTCATTTCGACGGCGCTGACATCCAATTGTATGGGATGAAAGATTATGCCCCGTCTGAACAGTATGCATGCGTTTCTGTTCTCGGTCAGTCCGTCCCTGTATCATCGGCCGAGGAAACATACATATGGGCCTTAATGAAAGAAGATAAGAAATGTGCAGACATGCTCCTTGCCTACTTTCAAAGCCATACGTTTGACAAATCCTGTCTCACTTCATTTACCTGTGATGTGAGCCAATACCTTAACGATCAGATCTGAACCACAGCCAATTAGGAGGTAATTCCCATGTCCCGTCTAGGCGACCTGATCCGCACGGAGCGGATCCGTCAGAATATGACACCCAAGCAAGTGGCCAGAAAATGTGGTGTCGCAGAAAGCTATATCATTGCTGTAGAAAATGGCACGCGCATCATCCAGGATGACCAGGCACGTCGCATACTGAAAAAAATTGGCCTTCGCGAACAGACAGAAGCTGATTTTTCC
The DNA here is from genome assembly GCA_946538615.1 of uncultured Clostridia bacterium. Lineage (GTDB taxonomy): Bacteria > Bacillota > Clostridia > Christensenellales > Aristaeellaceae > UBA2943. The sequence continues at coordinate 766 of CAMNGW010000274.1, read as the reverse complement.
CTTGACGATATCGCTGCTACCGTCGACCTCGCTCAAGCCAGTCCCAGCCTGCACAGTGCCGTTACTGCGAAAAAGTCCGTTGCTGCACCTCGTGTCCCGGCACCTGAAAAAGTGGCGAGCACTGAGCCAGAAAAAAAGGATGAAGGCATTTCAGGGAGTATCTGGCTGGATGCACTGACCTCCGTGCTCAAGAACGTGCCCGTTATGAATGCTGTCCTGAAGCCTGTTGACCATAAGCTTCTCCCTATAGTCCAGGGTAAAATAGAAGGCGGGTCTCCAGACAAAGTGTTTTATTTCCTTGCTCCGGACGACAGCATGAGGGGATTCCGCATCCACGCCGGGGACCTTGCATTTATCGTTCCTGCACAAAGTCCTATAGACGGTGCCATTATGCTGGTAGAGTATGGTTCCCACCGTTTTCTGCGGAAAATTAAAACACTCAATCCCACAACTTATCTTCTGCAGAGTTATGACAAGGAATACGATGCCGTCACGGTCAATCTGCATGAACTGACCTGCATAGGCCGCGTCGCAAAAGTTGAGTTTACCCTTTAAAAAACTCCCGGGACACTTCCACTTTCAGATTGGCCATTGTCCCGGGAGTTTTTGTGTCTTTGCAATGCCTGATTCCTGGTCACCGTATTTTCTCAACAGATACCGGATACTTTTCCCTGAATTGGCTCAGGTCCTGTTTGTCCCCTTTTGCGTTCCTGAGTGTTCTCAGAAACTCCTTAGCTTTGTTTTTCGGACTCTCTGAGAAGGCTCT
>CAMNGW010000273.1 GCA_946538615.1 uncultured Clostridia bacterium | reverse complement strand
ATATATTAAGTATAGCATGATTACGTCCTTCCGCGAAGCGGATTCGGTTCAAAAAGGTTCAGGAGACCCATTATCCTTGAGACGGCCCTCTTTATCACGTGCCTTTTCTTCATAAAAAACGGTGCCCCGGCAGCCGGGGCACCATGGTGTTCTGGAGGAAAACCTTACTGGATCGCACCGAGGATAGCGTCTTTCAGGGAATCCCAGATGCCGGAAATGTTCTCAAGGGAGAGACCGGAATCATTGCTGACGCCGATGGCGCTCAGGAGCTGTGAGGCATCAAAGCCTTCGCCTTCCCCGCCGCCAAGGAGACCAGTGACGGAATCCAGAAGACCGCCTTCCCCGCCGCCAAGAAGACCAGTGACGGCATTCTGGGCCTCGCTGAGGGATGACAGGATCCCGCTGTCACCGGAGAGGAGGTTGGAAACCGCGGGGATAATGGTGTCGGTGAAGATGGACTTGAAGTTGGCCAGACCGTCGCCTGTCAGGCCAGCGATTGCCTTTTTGATGGTTTCCACGATGCCGCCGAGGCTGTCAGCATTGACGTTCTTGACAGCAAATCCGAGAAAATCGGATGCGAGACTAGCGACGTCCAGAGAGCTGGTCAGGGAGGAGAGGTCCAGGTTCGCTGCACGGTCAATGAGTGCAGTGACTTCGTCACCTTCCGCGGCCACATCGTCTGTCAGGGCTTCTTCCACAGCTGTGGCTGTATCGTCTGTCTGGGCATCTTCCTTGTTGGAAATGATGGTGACGATCGGCTGGGTCTGTTCAGCGAGGGCGATGCAGGTGATCATAAGGAAGGCGAGGACAAGGGCAAGCAGTTTTTTCATAAGTGTACCTCCGAATCATGATAAATCTGTATAGACATATGATAGCGCAATTAAGCGGACAAATCAAAGGGACGTCCCGTCTTTTTTCTGTACTTGTCAGCCCCTGGTGAGAAGGGTGATCTGTTCTCTGTGCTTTTTCACCTTAAGCACCCCTGACAGGCTCCCCACATGTGCGCCGTCGGCATAGAGCTGGGGAGGGACCTGCCCGTTGTGGACACGGGACCGCAAAAGGACTTCCCAGCTGTCAGGGACAACAAGGGAAGGCGATGGGTCGACGGGGCAAAGGGGCGTGAGCACAAAGCAGGGGGACTCGGGGACAAGCAGCGGCCCTCCCGCGCTGGCGTTGTAGGCGCTTGAACCGGTGGGCGTGGCAATGAGCAGCCCGTCACCCTGCCAGGTCCGGGAACCGCAGGGCAGCTGGGCTTCGACCTGTACGGTATATCCGAATTCGCCCTTGGCGACCACCAGGTCGTTGAGGGCATAGCCCTCCCCGTCTCCATAAGAAAGCAGGGTGCGCGCACTTCTGCTCAGTCCGGCTACGGTCCGGGGCGTCACGGCTTCAAGCTCGTCCCTGTGAAAGGCGCACAGATAGCCGCGGTTGCCCAGATTGATGCCGAAAACCGGTTTCCCGGAGGCGAGGGCAAAGGGCGAGGCATGGAGCAGCGTGCCGTCCCCGCCGATGGTGCAGATCGCGTCGCACGACTGGGGCTCTCCTGCCTGTACGCCGGGCACGCTGAGCCATTGGGCGCTCTTCGCGTCAAGGACACAGTCAAAAGAATGGGCAAGAACGGAGACCGCGTATCTTGCGCGCGATCTCCGTTCTTCGTTTGTGCCGTTGGGATGTAAAAATAATCGCATAGTCTTTCCTGCCGCAAAAATCAGTTCAGGTGGATCAGGCTTTCCCGCACAGGGCCGCGTCAATGGACTTTGCGGCCAGCTTGCCGGCACCCATTGCGGAAATGACGGTAGCGGCCCCGGTCACGGCATCGCCGCCCGCATAGACGTTTTCGCGTGAAGTCAGCCCTTCCTCATTGACAATGATGCCGCCGTGGCGGTTGACCTCAAGGCCCTTTGTGGTGCTCTTGATGAGGGGGTTCGGGCTGGTGCCTATGGCCATGACCACCGTATTGACCTCGAGCTCAAAATCGCTTCCTGGGATGGCGACGGGACGGCGGCGTCCGCTGGCATCCGGCTCGCCCAGCTCCATTTTCACGCAGCGGATGCCTGTGACGAAACCGTTTTTGGGATCGCGCGGGTCATCCGGGTTCTGGTAGCCGAGGATCTCCGTGGGGTTGCACAGGAGACGGAAATCAATGCCTTCCTCCTGGGCGTGCTCCACTTCCTCGCGCCGGGCAGGCAGCTCTTCCATGGAGCGACGGTAGACGATGTACACTTTTTCGGCGCCAAGGCGCAGAGCCGTGCGGGCTGCGTCCATGGCCACATTGCCGCCGCCGACCACGGCGACTTTTCCGCCTTTCATGATGGGCGTGTGGGGCTTGTCCTGATAGGCCTTCATGAGGTTGGAGCGGGTGAGAAACTCATTGGCGGAATAGACGCCCTTGTAAGCTTCCCCGGGGATGTTCATGAAATTGGGCAGGCCCGCGCCTGAACCGATGAACACGGCTTCAAAGCCCATTTCAAACAGCTCATCGACAGTCAGGGTCTTTCCGATAATGACGTTGGTTTCCACATCCACACCGAGCTCTTTGAGGGTCTCGACTTCTCTGGCCACAATGGCCTTAGGGAGACGGAACTCGGGAATGCCGTAGACCAGCACCCCACCGGCGGTGTGCAGCGCTTCATAGATGGTGACCTTGTAGCCTTTCTTGGCCAGGTCCCCTGCGCAGGTCAGCCCGGAGGGGCCGGCACCGACGACAGCCACCCGGTGGCCATTGGGCGCGGGCGCCTGGGCCTTCTGCGTGGCATGGGCATTGTGGTAGTCAGCGACAAAGCGTTCGAGGCGGCCGATGCCCACAGGGTCCATCTTTGCCCGGACGTGCAGCGTGCACTGGCTCTCGCACTGTGTCTCCTGCGGGCATACGCGGCCGCAGACCGCGGGCAGGGAGGAGGAGAGGGAGATCACCTGATAGGCGCCTTCAAAATCGTTTTCTTTGATCTTCGTGATGAAGTCCGGAATGTGGATGTTGACAGGACAGCCGCTGACGCATGGGCTGTTTTTGCAGTTCAGGCACCGCATGGCCTCCTCGTGGGCAATCTCAGCTGTGTAGCCGAGGGCAACCTCCTGGAAATTATGGGCGCGGACCTCAGGCGCCTGGGTGGGCATTTCATGCTTGATAGGATTGACAGCCATTTTTGTTCCCTCCTCACGCCTGCCTGAACAGGTTGCAGGCTTCCTCATAGGCATGCCTCTCGTACTCGGCATACATGCGGCCGCGGCTCATCGCTTCATCAAAATCAATGGCATAGCCGTCAAAATCAGGGCCGTCGACACAGGCAAATTTCGTCACGCGCTTCCCGTCTTCCACAAGCGTGATCCTGCAGCCGCCGCACATGCCTGTCCCGTCAATCATGATGGGGTTCATGGACGCGGTGACAGGGACCCCGAAGGGCTTTGCTGCGGCCACGACGAATTTCATCATGATCAGAGGCCCGATGGTGATGATGCAGTCAAAGCTTTTTCCGCTCTCGAGCATCTCTTTGAGGGGAACGGTGACGTTCCCGTGCCGGCCGTAGGAGCCGTCATCGGTCATGACGATCAGGCTGTCTGAACAGGCGCGGAACTCATCCTCGAGAATGAGAAGGTCCTTGTTCCTGAAGCCGATGATGCTGGTGACTTCAGCACCGAGGCGATGGAACTCCTGGGCAAGGGGCATGGCGATGGCACAGCCCACGCCGCCGCCGACAATGCAGACCCTGCGGATCCCTTCCGTATGGGTGGGCACGCCGAGGGGGCCGGCAAAGTCCTGCAGACAGTCGCCCTCCTGCTTGTGGTTGAGCATCTCGGTGGTGGCGCCGACGACCTGGAAGATCACCTTGACAGTGCCTTCAGCGGGATCTGTTCCGGCCACAGTCAGCGGGATCCGCTCGCCTTCCTCATCCACGCGCAGGATGATGAACTGGCCGGGCCGGGCTTTGCGCGCAACGAGGGGCGCTTCGACCTCGATCTGGGTCACGGTGGGGTTGAGGACTTTTTTTCTGACGATCCTGTACATTCTGAACACCTCAATAGTATGAAAAAAAACAGCGCAGCCTGCCGGAAAGACGTCCCTCCGGCAGAACGGGCTGACGAAAATCAGCTGCTGCAAAGGGCAGCAGAAAAGATTATATCGGATTCATGGAACGGAATCAATTCACGGTGCACAGGAAAAACATAGAAGGGCAAAGAGAATGATGCGATGTTACTGTTCGTCACCTTACACTCCCCGGAAAATGGCTATGTGAACAGGCATGTCCTGCATTTGAGCTGTCAATCAGACATCGACGACTTTTCATTTCAGATGCTTCTTTCCGCTCCTGCTTCCGTTCTTCTTCCATCCAAATAAGCCTGTCTTCGCATGGCTCTGCGCTTTGCCAGCCTCTTACTCTTCTCAAAGTCATATCCCTCTGCCGCAATCTTCTCGGCTTTCCGGATGGCAAAATGCCTGTCAGCAGAAGAAACAGAAGGCTTTGGGCGGACAAATATGCAATCTGACATATGGCAGATTTGTGCATTGTTCAGTGTACATAGTATACCAGGATCTTTCAGGACCGTCAGAGGTGCGCATCATTCTTCTCACGTGACACAGCCCTGTCAATGCATAAAAAGGCTCAGGATCAGAACCTCCACGACGCCAACTGCCCATGCGATGGTCGAAGTAACAGACCACACGCTCAACTGTTCCCTGCCTTCAGAGACGCCCAATGTCCGATTCACAACCCAGAAGTAGCTGTCGTTGAAGTATCCGAAGAACAGGGATCCCACACAGCAGGCGATTGCCCCGAGTACAGGACTGACCGTGTCAGAAGCAATCAGTATCGGAGCTGTGATACTTG
>CAMNGW010000272.1 GCA_946538615.1 uncultured Clostridia bacterium | reverse complement strand
GGTTCCCCCAAGCCATAACATGGTCATCTACGCCACCACGGCCGGCGGCATCTCGGTCGGCGCCCTGTTCATGGCGGGCTACCTGCCCGGAGCGATCCTGGCCCTCTCTCTGATGGTCGGCTCCTATATCATCTCCGTCAAGCGGAACTACCCCAAGGGCGATAAGTTCTCTGTCAAGAATTTCATTAAACAGCTGGGCAAGAGCATCTGGGCGCTGCTGGCGGTCCTGATCGTTGTCGTGGGCGTGGTCGGCGGTGTCTTTACCGCCACGGAATCCGCCGCTATCGCGGTCATCTATTCCCTGCTGGTCTCCGTATTCGTCTACAAGGGACTCAACTGGAAGGGCGTATGGAAATCCCTGGAAAGCTGCGTTGAGACACTGTCCATCGTGCTGATCCTGATCGCCTTCTCAGCTGCCTTCGGCAACTGTCTGACCCTGCTGCACGTGCCTGCCAAGGCCGCCAGCCTGATTACCTCCATCTCCTCCAGCCCCATTGTGGTCGCTCTCCTGCTGAACCTGATCCTTCTGGTGCTGGGCATGATCATGGACATGGCTCCCATCATCCTGATTGCCACACCCATTCTGCTGCCGGTTGCCATCTCCGTTGGCATCAACCCCATCCAGTTCGGCATCATGGTGGTGCTCAACTGCGGCATCGGCCTGCTGACGCCGCCTGTGGGCGCGGTGCTGTTCATCGGCTCCGCCGTGGCCAAACGGCCCATGGAAAAAGTGGTCAAGGCCACTATGCCGTTCTATATCTGCATGCTCATTGCGCTGCTCCTCATCACGTTCATCCCGCAGATCAGCCTCTGGCTGCCCAGCATCACGGGTTACAGCATAGGATAAATACTGCCATTGTGATTCGTTTTGCGTACCAATCATCGGAAACAGTGTACAGTCTCACCGTTTCCGGACGCAGATAACCAAGAGGAGGAAGCACTTAGGGAAGGCAAAGAATATAAACAGTACATGAACTGACACCGGAAGAACTCGGCAATGCCACCGGCGCAGCAATCGTAGCTGACGGTGACAAGTACTGGCTTGTGCGCCAGGACGGCACCGTGGTCGCACCGGCTCCCAGCCAGGCTAAAGCCGTTGAATTTGCCAAAACGCTCAGCATCAGCACGGAGATCCTCACCAAAGAGGAGTATGCCAAACGTTTTGCAAGAGAACTCAAGTGGTAACAGTCTGTAAGTAAAAGCCTTCCCGCAGGAAAGTCTGCGGGAAGGTTTTTTTACTGTCTGTGTCTTCCGGACACTTGAAATGTCAGGCGACGGGTCCCGTCTCCAGCCTGCTCAGAGAGTCTGTGCAGGACGTGACCCACAGCGCGCGTCATGGCATCGGGCAGCCTTCATTCGGTCCGCATGCGTATGCGCAAAAGAAGAAGATGCCAAAGCCGCTATAAAAAGGCAAGACGGTGAATCCAGCCAGAAGCAGGACAGAGCAGGCCGGGATATGCCTGAAGCTGACACCCGGGAGCGTACAGACAGCTTCACAGGGAAGGAACAGAGCATGTTGCCACAGGAGCTGACAGGACCCGTATTCATATGGCCACTCACGGGTGATGCGCAGCTCAGAGGGAGCCATGTACCGCGTCACCTTCTGCTTTGAGCTATGCCGTATGATATCTCAGCATGGGGAGGATTATTCCAGCCGTGCCGGTGAATGTCATTTTTACAAACAACGGGCACAGCCGGAATTTGGAATGTGATTCCTTTGTTTCCACAGCTGTGAATCGGGGCACAGGATGGAACCAGCAAACGTTTTACCGTTTTCTGTGGCCTTACCTGTTCCAGTTCTCATGTGCAAGCAGCCATCCCCCTCTGAAGGCCTTCACCCCCTGCCTGGCACAAGAACGTTTCTATCGCATACAGCACACTGCCATACCCGATGGCTGACCTTTCCTTCCCGGGTGCTGCAGTCTCTGTGCTGGTTTCATCCTTCGTTACCTACCCCATTGCAGGCCCTGTCAGCGCGGCCTGACTGATGGGATCCGTGGGAATCGCCACCAGGAACAGAGGCCAGTGTCCATCACGGATCTCTACAGAAACATTCTCACTGCCTGTCACCCCAAGCGTCTCCTGGAACACGCTGAATGTTTGCCTTTGTTTTACAGCGGCTTACGAGGCTGGTCCGCACTTGGGTCCGGCCATGAGAATCCGCCTTCTTTGTTTGCAGGAGATTCAGGGAAAATGGCAGAATAACGGAAAGGTGATTTGACATATGTCATGGAAGGGTGGTGACCATTTTATGAACTATGAAGCGATTGAGCGCTGTATCCTGTGTGGTTACTGCGCCTGGCGGGAGAAATATGAAGCAGCATTGTCATTCTGACTCTCATGATGTCGGGACCATAACCCCTGTTCACCGGAAATCTGCGCTGTTTGTTGCGTCCGCGTCCGGTTATTCCCGTATGCCTCAGCGCTTTTGCCGGACGGCGCCTTATGGTCCGGACATCATTTGTACCGGATAAGGAGAAAAACAATGCTGCTTTTAACAGTCATATACATTGCTTTCATCGGTCTTGGTCTGCCCGATTCCATGTTTGGCGCTGCCTGGCCTGCTGTCTATCAGGAATGGGGACTTCCATTCTCAATCGGGAGCTATATCGTTACCATCGTGTACTCCAGCACCATGATCTCCAGCCTCTTGAGCGCGAAGGTCATCAGCCGCTTTGGAACCAATAAGGTTGCCGCGTACAGTACTGCACTGACAGCCCTTGCTATGCTGGGCTTTTCTCTCTCCGGCAGCTATCCTGTGCTGTGCCTTATGGCCGTACCCCTCGGCATTGGCGCTGGGGCCATTGATACAGCTCTGAACGATTATGTCGCAACCCACTTCACGTCCCGCCATATGAGCTTTATGCACTGCTTCTACGGAGTTGGCGTGGTTGTAAGCCCTTTGATCCTGTCGCAGGTTATGAAGGGAGCAAATGGATGGCGCAATGGCTACCGGATTGTCTTCCTGCTGCAGGCACTGATTGCCACGGTCCTGTTTGTATCTTCCAGACTGTGGAAAGAGAACGGAGAAAGCGGTACACAGGAAAAACCGGTCCAGGATATTCCCCTTTCAAAAGTGCTCCGGATCAAAGGTGTAAAGCTGATGAGCGTGCTGTTCATCACGGCGTGTGCGATTGAGTCCAGCTGCGGAAGCTTTGGCAGCACCTATCTTGTCGAACAGCGCGGATTAGCTTCGGATGCCGCAGCCGCCATGATTATGTTCTACTACGGAGGTTTAGCGCTGGGCCGCCTGACCTCAGGCCTCATCGGAGAAAGATGGCACAGCTGGAAGATTGTCTGCGCCGGGCAGTATATTCTGGGCATTGGTATCCTGCTTCTGCTTCTTTCCGGCAGTGTCGCGAATGCTGCGGGGCTTTTTCTCATCGGCTTTGGCAATGGGCCGATTTTTCCCAATCTGCTGTACCTGACGCCGATGGCATTCAGTGAGGAGAAGTCAACCGCTGTTACAGGCGCTCAGATGGCGGTATCCGGTCTGTCATCCATGACGGCCCCGGATCTTATGCGGTCTGATTGGACAGCGCTTTGGCATGTGGACGCTCCCGTTTTATTTCCTCGCGTTTTTCCTGATCATGGCCGGAACCAGCCTGAGAACAAACCAGGCCCTGTGGAAAGACAGGAGTGTATCCTGAAGCATAACGGTCCGGTCGTCCAGTCTGCACGCCGGCATCATCCCGGTTTAAGCCCCGGTAAGGCTCCATACGGGCTAGATCCGCTTCCCTGGGATACAGTGTTCCACAGCACGGCAAAGGACAGAGAAGACACGGACAGTGCAGGGTCTGCTTTGCCGGACAGTGTGATACAACCATTCCCTGAAGCACGCAGAGCAGAGGGAAGGGTGCGTGGCAAACAGCCTGAAACCGAGCAGATGAGGCTGTTCAAAGAACACAGACAAAGAGAAGAGCGAAAAACACCATGACCGGAACCTTTTTCCCGCTCATCAGGGATGACAGCCTGTCTGTCAAAGATGCACCCCCGTGCCGGCCTTTAAGCAGAAATGACGGCATATTCACACAGGCCGGGAGCAGGAGGGCTTTCCGTGCCCGTAAAACGCCCTGCTGTGACCCCCATCTTCTGCCCGGGGCATACTGATTCCCCGGGGCACCATGTATCCCGGGGAAAGGGGACAAAACGATGGCAGAGGATGGAAGGAAATCTGAAGACGGGTACACCTCATGGATTCACGCGGAGAATCGGGACACGCCTTACCTTCATCAGTCTTTCTGTGGCCTCCTGATTTTCTGACAGGAACCGCCATCCCCGGATCCGCGCCCATCCACGTGTCAGTCAGATAAAAACATGGCAGACACCGGGAACATGAAACACACAAGCGCGGAACCGGGAAGAAATCCGGTATCCGGAAAAAGGAAATCCAGGCCATGTGACCATTGGGCCGGAAGGAACTGGACAAAGCGGGCGGCATAATGACAGGCAGCGCGTCCGGGATGATTTGCGGCGCGGACAGGGATCGCCATCAGGGGGAGCGGATACGGCAGGGAAGGCGGAAGATGGAAGGCCATAAGCGGACCAGCGGGAAGACAGCACAAAAGAGAAATCCGGGCGGCTCAGCTTCTGAACCTATCAGCAGAAAGATACAGATGGACCGTCTCCGTTTCTCCCCGTCGTGCGGCAGACCCGATGCCTTTCCTCTGGCAAAAAAGAAAATTTTTTTCAACCGGCACTGCCATCAGGAACAGTGCTGCGTATCAACAGATGGAAAACAGATCATGCCGCAGCCGCTCAGCGGCAGAAAGGAATCTGAAATGGAAAACAATAAGATGATGAACGAAGAACAGACAAGGATAAATGAAGAAA
>CAMNGW010000271.1 GCA_946538615.1 uncultured Clostridia bacterium | reverse complement strand
GTATCCTGTTTTTCTTTGTGGGCGCAGTGCAGCTTCTTGGCAACATGAATGCTTTCACGTCGACTTCATTTTCGTTCAAATTTGTCCATCGCCTGTTCAGAAACGAAAAACAGGAGAAGACGGACAAGGTCAAAGATGAATTTCTTTCCTACCGTGACACAAGGAAAAAACATCCTATGGCCGCAGCCTATCTCCTGACAGCGGCAGGCTTTCTGGTTCTGTCTCTGCTTTTTATCCCTTTCACATAACCATTTTCATCTGGGATTGTGATTGCGCACAGGCGCAGTTTCAATATATATTATCTTACCTGGTGTAAGTAAGGAGTGATTCGCATGAGAAAACTTCTCTCGCTCTCCCTTGTCCTGATGCTGGTGCTGTGTGTATCAATCGCTGCAGCTGAGAGCACGGGCAAAGTCTACCGGACATGGCTTGGCAGTGACTGCCCGATTCTCAATGCCCAGAATTCCGTTGAGACAAGCCTGGACACGCCCACAAGCTATGCTGGTTCTTTCCTCTATCGCACTGTGCCCGATGAGGACGGCAATGGGTTCCACTACATTGGCGATATTGCCGCAGAACTCCCTGTACAGGTTGATGATGTGACCTGGCAGATTCCGATCCGCAAAGAGGCATGCTGGGCGAATGGAGATCCTATCAATGCTGATACGATGATCTATTCCTACAAAATGCTCCTTGACCCGATCCTGGTCAACCGTATGGCTGACTTCCTGGCAGACTACAACATCACCATCGTCAACGCTAAGGAATACAATCAGCAGGGTTCTGCCGGTACAGTGGCATGGGAAGACGTCGGCATCAAAAAGATTGATGATTATACCATCCAGATCACAACGGATAAGGCTTATACCCAGACACAGGTATGCTCTCAGTTCACAAACCGTGCAACGGCCCCTGTGTACGAACCGCTGTATGAAGCTGGCATGAGCGAGGACCGCACATCCACAACCTATGGCACAACGCTCGATATGTATATGTCCTGCGGCCCCTATGTCCTTCAGACCTGGGACTTTGACAACAAGCAGATCTATGTGCGCAATGAAAAGTACTGGATGCCGGAACTTTTCCACTATGACACGATTGATGTCAGCATTGTCAAAGAAATGAACGCACGCGTTCAGCTCTGGGAAAAGGGTGAGCTCGATGACCTTTCCCCTGATGCGAATACCATTGAAACCTATATCGATGATCCCCGCATGGTAGAATATCCTTCCCTGACCGTTTTCCATATCGACATCAACTGCAAGAATCCTGAGAACCCGCTGAGCGGTTCTGTCAACTATCGTCGCGCTATGTACTATGCGATGAACCGCAAAGTCATAGCCAATGACATCTTTGGCTATCAGGAGCCCGCAGCATGGTACGTCAATGGACAGGCTGGCATCCTCTCTGAGTCCGGATTGACCTATCGTGATTCTGAGTACGGCAAAGCAGTTGTTGAAAAGGTCAATGCGATTTCTGATTATGGCTACAATCCTGAGCTTGCCCGTGAATATCTGGCCAAGGCTTATGAAGATGCAGGTCTTGCCCCTGATACAGTCGTGACCCTGCGCATTGCCATTGGCGATAACGAAACAGCCTGGAAAGCCACATCGGAATATCTGAAGGAAGAGTTCCCTGTGATCTTCGAAGGCAAGATCCAGCTGGAGATTGACACCTACGCAGGCATCTCAGCTACCGATTACAAGAAGAGCACCGATATCTGGGACTTCTCACCTAACGATTGGACCCGCGGTGCGAGCCGTACCTATCCTTACACCTGCTTCTATTATTATCTCGAGTCCTATGGATCCCATCCCAACAATTACTTCGATGCTGATTTCGAAGCACAGTATGCGGTTTGCGAATCCGTCCAGGATAATTACGAGGAAATGCTGAAGGAAACCCAGAAACTCGAAGAAATCTATATTGACAAGGTTGTCCATATTCCTATGGTACAAGAAGTCAGCTATCAGATGTTCTCAGATCGTCTGGTCTTGCCTGTAAGGACGTACATTCCGGGCTTTGGCTGGGGAACCATTTATGGTGATATTGCCGAATAAACCCGTATATTCGGACAAAGAGGTACGCTGTGCGTACCTCTTGTCCCTGTTTATGGGGGCATGATTTTACACGGAGGACGTGAGGAACCGCATGTTCAAATACATCATGGGACGTATCGGCGCCATGCTTCTGACTCTGTTTCTGGTCATGACGCTCTCGTTTTGGATCATCCGGCTTATGCCAATGAGCATTTTTGAAAATCCAGAGGTATCGCCGGAAATCCAGCGGAAGCTTGAAGACAGGATGCATCTGCATGAGCCCATGGCTGTACAGTATTATTATTTTATCGAAGGCATTGTGGCCAGAGGTGATTTTGGCACGTCCGTCAAGATCCGTCCCGGCCTGGATGTGTTTGAAATTCTTTCTTCCCGTATTCCTGCTACAGTTATTCTCAATGTATTCTCGCTTGTGTTATCCATCCCTTTGGGAATCATTTTCGGCACCTGGGCCGCTTTGAAACGCAATAAAGCAACAGACACGGTGATTTCTTTTTTCATTGTTGTTTTTATCTCTGTGCCTTCTTTTGTATTTGCATCTGTACTGCAATATGTTTTTACGTTTATGTTTCCTCTGTTTCCTACGCTTTATGATGCCCAGTCACCGAACTTCTGGGTAAGGTTCCATTCCATGGTCCTTCCCATCATAGCCCTCTCTTTGAATCCGATAGCCAGTATTGCCAGATATCTCAGAGGGGAGCTGATTGAGACGCTTTCGTCTGATTTTATGCTTCTGGCAAGAACAAAAGGTCTGACAAAGACAGAGGCGACATATAAACATGCTTTCCGCAATTCCCTTGTTCCCATTGCCAATACAATTATCCCGATGATAACCGGCATCATGGGCGGTTCTCTGGTGATTGAAAAAATGTTCTCGGTCAATGGCATGGGCGGCCTTCTGATCGACTCCATTCTGGGCGGTGATCATTTTCTGACTGTTGCGCTTCTCATTTTCTATTCGGCTATTTCGCTGTTTACAATCCTGATGGTCGATATATCCTATGGCATCATTGACCCGAGAATTCGCGTAGGAGGCAGAAAATGACGATTTATGATGTTCACTCTCCGCTTCCGGATGAGCTGGCGCAGCTTCCAGAAGAAGATTTCGTACCACAGGTACGTGAGCATACGCTTGATGAGATCGGTAAGTCAAGTTCTGCCGGATTCTACCGGGACGCACTGAGAAGGCTCAGGCAGAGCAAGGCATCCATTATTTCCTTTTGGATCATCATGGTTATCATTGTGCTGGCTGCTGTTGTTCCGGAACTGACCGGATACAGCTATACCCAGCAGAATGTATCGGGAAAAAATCTGCCGCCAAGGATTCCTTATCTGGAGAAATTAGGCATTTTTGACGGCTCTATGGTACTTACGAACCGTAAGAAATCATCCCTTGACAATACCAGACGTTTCCCGGAGGGGTCTGTGCTCGAAATTGTCAAGGAATATAAGGCGAACAATACGGATGTCGTGGATGTCAAGGTGGATTATTACATCTACAATGGGGTCGATCCGACGGAGTACCACTGGTTCGGTACAGACTATCTTGGCAGAGATATCATGACGCGCCTCTTTATGGGCACGAGGATCTCCCTTCTTATCGCTTTTATATCGGTGATCACCAATGTGATTATTGGCGTTATTTACGGGTCTGTTGCAGGCTATTATGGCGGAAAGGTGGATATGTTCCTTACGCATTTTGCGGAGGTTCTTGATGGCCTTCCCTACATCGTTGTGACGATCCTGTTTATGCTTCTGTTTGGCTCCGGCATGTTTTCCATTATTCTTGCCCTGACCGTCACAGGATGGATCGGTACAGCCCGCCTGACACGTGCACAGTTCTACCGCTTTAAGGGTCGAGAGTATGTGCTTGCGGCAAGGACGCTCGGCGTGCCGGACCGCAAGCTGATCTTCCGGCATATTCTGCCCAATTCGATCGGCCCCCTGATTACCAGAGCCATGATTGCCATACCCGGTGCGATTTTTTCCGAATCTTTCCTTGCCTATATCGGACTGGGTATCAAACCGCCCGAACCCTCCATCGGCACACTGCTGTCTGTCGGGCAGAGCGTTCTGCTTCAGTATCCGTATCAGACCCTGTTCCCGGCTGTTCTGATTTCTGTTCTGATGGTGGCATTCAATCTGTTTTCCAACGGCCTTCGCGATGCGATGGATCCGACACTGCGTGGTGAGGAGGGCTGATGATGACCGAAAACAGCACAATCCTCAGTGTGAACGATCTGCGCATCTCCTTCAGAACCGTGAACGGGGTCGTGCAGGCAGTGCGCGGTGTCTCGTTTGATCTCAAGCGAGGGGAGACCGTGGCCATTGTCGGTGAATCCGGCTCGGGCAAATCCGTTACCATGAAAGCGCTGATGGGCATTCTTCCGCCCAATGCGGTCATAGAAGAGGGCTCGATTCTCTACAAGGGCATGGACCTGACAAAGGCCGACGAAAAAACGATGCATGAAATCCGCGGAAAGCGGATTGGACTGATTTTTCAGGACCCGCTTTCTGCACTGAATCCAATCATGCGTGTGGGAAAACAGATCACGGAAGTTCTGAGAAAACGGGGGTTATCGCCCGCGAAAGCAAAAGAACGGGCGATTGAACTGATCCGCGCGGTCGGAATCCCTGACCCGGAGCGGTCCTTTTCTGCCTATCCCTTTCAGTTCTCGGGCGGCATGCGGCAGCGCGTCGTGATTGCGATTGCCCTGGCTGGCGACCCGGAGATTCTCATCTGTGACGAACCGACCACTGCGCTGGATGTGACCGTTC
>CAMNGW010000270.1 GCA_946538615.1 uncultured Clostridia bacterium | reverse complement strand
TGAACAGCGCGCCCACCGAGATGCCGCCGGCGGTGGTGGCGTAGATGACCATGTTATGGCTTGGGGGAACCAGCAGGCCCTCGCAGGAGGAGGTGATGGTAACTGCCGTGGAGAAGTCCGCGTCGTAGCCCTGGTCCACCATCATGGGGATGAGGATGGAGCCAAGAGAGGCTGTATCAGCGGAGGCGGAACCGGAGATGCCGCCAAAGAAGTAGGAAGCCACGATGTTGACCATGGCCAGACCGCCGCGCATCCAGCCCACCAGGGAGTTGGCCAGCGCGATCAGCTTGTCAGAAATGCCGCCTGTGCCCATGAGCACGCCCATGGTGATGAAGAAGGGCACGGCCATCAGGGAGAAGGACCAGACGCCTTTTACCATCTGCTGGGAAATCGTCTGCAGGGGCTGTCCCATGGACATCATGCAGAACAGAGTGGAAAGGCCGACAGCATAGGCGATGGGGAAACGGAGCAGGATCATGACCAGGAAGGAACCCAGAAGGATCAGTGTTGACAGGGCTTCAGCGTTCATGGCTGCACCTCCTTCTTACCTGGCAGCCAGAAGGCTTCCAGGTGCTGGAAAATCTGTTCCAGCTCGAAAATAATCATGCTGACACCGGCCACAGGCACAGGCAGGTACTGCCAGAATTTGCTCAGTGTGGGGATAGAGGCATACTTGCCGCGGATGCTCAGCGGGGAATTGCAGAAACGGATGCCGTAGATGACCAGGTACACACCCAGCACCAGGACGGCCACGTCTGCGATCAGGTCCAGGACCTTGACTGCCTTTTCGGGCAGGTAGCGGTCAAAGGCTGTCATGCGGATGTGCGCGGCCCTGCGGATGGCAAGGCTGGCGGAGAGCACGGTCATATAGACCATCAGGGTCAGCACGACTTCCTCGCTCCAGTGCGGGTCGGTGATAAACGGGATATAGCGCCCTGCGACGGACCAGCAGGTGATCAGGATGTCCCCGATCAGAAGCACTTTGCATATAAACATCAGGATCTTGTAGGTCCAGTCGTAAAGAGGCTTAATCTTTTCCAGGGTACGGAAGATCTGAGGCACTTTTGCTTCAGTCAAGTCAAGCACTCCTTCCAATAAAAACAGGGGATGTGGGGCTTTCCCACATCCCCTTGGGAATCATGGATCTGATTACTTCAGGTTCAGGATCTGCTCATAGGCAGCGTCTTCGCCGTTGATGTTGGCGGTCACGACGTCCTTGACGGCTTCGACCCAGGGGGTCTTGTCGGCCACTTCGATAATGGTGACGCCTTCAGCCTTCAGGGCTTCCAGCACTTCAGCTTCCTTGGACTCGCTGACTTCGCGGCAGACCTGGGAAGCATAATCAGCGGCTTCCTGGACCCATGCCTGCTGCTCGGCAGACAGCTTGTTCCAGGCAGTGTCGGTGATGATCAGCTGCACAGCACCCAGGGTGTGGCCGTCCATCATGAAGTAGGGGGCAACTTCCTGGAACGCATTGGACTTGTAGTTGGCAGTGGGCTGCTCAGCAGCGTCCACAACGCCGGTCTGCAGCGCGCTGTAGAGCTCGGTGAAGGGAACGGTGGTGGCGGAGGCGCCCAGGCTGGAAACCAGACCGGTCATGACAGGGTCAGAGGAGACGCGGATCTTCAGGCCCTTGAGGGAGGTGATGTCGGTGACAGGGTTCTTGAAGAAGAAGTGACGGAAGCCTTCTTCGCCGTAGCACAGGCCGCGCAGGGGCAGGCCGATGGTCTGGGGTTCATTGAGGAACTCTTTGGCCAGATCGCTGGTGGCGAACTTCCAGAAATGGTCACGGTTCTCAAATACATAAGGCAGTGAGAGCAGGGTGGCTTTCGTGCAGCCGTACTGGCTCAGCGCGAATGCGGAAATGCGGCTGATGTCGGTCACGGTGCCGTAGCCCAGCAGGTTGTCCAGGATCTGATCTTCAGAGCCCAGGACGCCGCTGGCCTGAATGTCGATCAGCACGGAGCCGCCGGAGAGCTCTTCAACCTTGGATTTAAACGCTTTGGCCAGTTCGCCGACGATGGTGCCCTCGATGGGGTTCACTTCGGCATAGGTCAGGGTGACAGGGTCATCTGCCAGCGCAGCAGTGCAGCTGGCGAGCATGATCAGAGCCAGGAATAATGCGACAAGTTTCTTCATTTTGAACCTTCCTCCCGTTTTTTCGGCAGAGCCATTGATTTATATTTCTCCAAACGGCCGGAGCCGTTCAAGAGTCAAAACTGTTGCAAAAATGCTAACACACTCTGTGAAAAATGTCCATATCGGTACAAAAAAAATACGGAGTGTGCATTCCGGGAAAGGATGAAGGACAAATGAGGGATCCGTGCGGCGATTGCGCGGCGGGACAGAAAAGATGTATACTGGGGGACGTAACAAAACAGCCCCTGTACCCGGGCTGTTCAGGAGGCGAGTGCGGCTTGGCACGTCAGACAATTGTGGTCCCGGTCAGATTGAATGAAAAAATCTTCCGCCGTTTTGCGAGGTTCGATATGCTCAGGCTGAGGAAACGCTGGGTCAAGCCGGCAGTCTTTGCCCTGATCCTCTGTGCCTTCGCCTTCGTGGCGCTGCTGAGCAGAAAGCCGCAGTCCGGCATGATTGCCGCAGTGCTGCTTGCTGTCGGTCTGGGGCTCCCGGTGGTGTATATCGGCATGTTCCTCTCCCAGGTCAACCTGCAGGCAGAAAAATGGAAGCTGGGCAAAGGCAGGAGCGTGTATACCGTCACGATGCGGATGCGGGACTTCACCGTGGTCAACAACCAGAAGACCGGAGAAGTGGTGACCGTCCCCTGGGCGGAAGCCGCGCAGGCTTACCGCATGCCCGGCTGCATCTACCTCTATGCCAGCCCGGTGAAGGCATACCTTCTGCCCAATGGCCAGGCGGATGTCCCGGACGCGGAAGTCTGGAACATGATCGTCAGGTGCCTTGGCAAAGAAAAGTGCCGTGTCTCCCTGTGGCTTAAGATCAGGGACAAACTGTCCTGAGCAGCCGACCGGGACGCTGTGGCAGGCTGATGGTCAGTGCCGGATGACGGGGGACCGGAAAACGGCAGGGTCATGCCAGAGGACAGCGGGCAGATCAGTCCAGGCCATTTCTGCAGCTGCCTTTCACAAAGTAAGCAAAGCCTCCTCAGCGGCCCCGGAAGCCATGGGAACCATGCGGGCATATGACCGGGGCGATATTCAACTGGATGTGCACATGATCTGGTTTTTGCTTTTTCCGGTGCCTACGGATCTCCGGAAAGAGCTGAAACGGCGGGTAACGGAGAATGGCCCATTCTGTATGCCATGACGGATCATGCAGGATGGGCCATTTTTAGTGAGTTTCAGGGACCTGATGAAGTGCAGGCCTCTGGCATTCTCTGCGTGTTCCCTGCGGCGCGCTCCACAGCAGCATGATTTCCCGGCACATTTCGGGCTGGTTCATCTGCCTGTCTTCCGCAGGACCTTTTTATCTGCCTGCTGCCCGGATCCAGGCATAAGGGAATCGGGACTTTGCATACATTTCCTCATCCGGGGGAGACCGGGTTCAGTTTCTCATGTTTTTTCTCTGTGCATACATCTGGACATGGATACCTGAGGGTGTCCCTGTCCTTTTTTCGTCCCTGAACCTCCTGTCTGCAGCGATTTGCCAGGACGTGGTGGTTCGCCATGGTCCCTTGTATCAGGTTGTCTCTGTCATAAACGGGGACACCGTCCAGAACACCGGCACGTTTCCTGGTGCAGAAGTCCGGCCGCAGGGTGATGGAAAAAAGGTGCCCGGACAGGCGCAGCAATACCTGGACGGACCGAATTTACTTCATGGACTGCGGGAAAACGGTTCAGACAATTCAAGCCGGATATCCCCTGCGCACCCGGACGCCGGTTGTTTTTGTGTAACTGGCGCATAGATTGGAGACTGGAACTCTCCGCTCTGCCTGCATGGCCGATTAACGGAGGACAGCTGTGGAAAAGGCCGGCAAATGGGAATTCAGGGACAGGAGAATAGAATCTTGAATGCATAATTACAAGCCTCTGAACAGTTCATGGTACACTTTAATGATATGTTCAGATATGTTTTTCGGAAGATTTGCATCATACGGCATTAGTGGATACAGTTTTAATGATATTACAGAATCATATTAATTACTTAATTTATGTTTAATTTAGTGCTTTCATAAACAATTCAAAAGTTGCAAACTGAAATGGCTCGTGTATAATTCTATTGATGAACAGGACCAGTGGAACGGGAGAGGGTTTCAGACAGGCTGACATGGATGGATCGGTCCTGTGTACATCCCCCAAAAGAGGAATGCTGGCATGTATCACCAAAAAAAGGGAGAATTGATTTTAAGATATATGGCATGCATTCTGGCTGCACTTATCCTGATCCGGTACATGCCCATGAAAGCGGAAGAAATCCGGATGGCAATCCTGTCTGAGTCAGTCGTACTTTCTTTCTGCCATATGGTTATTTGATACAGGGGAGGAAACATTTTCCGACTTTGTGGCCGATGTCAGCAGGACCGGGAGCTTTCCGGAGACAGCCGTTCCGGAAGGTAAAAGGTGTTTGGCTGGTATGCGGACCAGACAGCAGGGAGTGAGGATATGGCAGTCACATCGGAGACCCATATTCATACTGTCTGTACAGAGGCTGACAGTACGCCTGAAACAAAGAAAGCGGGGGTCATGTATATGGATGAAAATACTGGTGCCTGTGCTGACGCTTTATTTTTGGCAACCGCAGCAAAAGCCCGATGGCGTCTGCGAAGGTTAACACAAACGTTTTGATGGAGAAATTCTGGAGGAGTGACTATGGACTACATCCGGAACATGACGTACATATTGCTGGATGCGGTGGTCACT
>CAMNGW010000269.1 GCA_946538615.1 uncultured Clostridia bacterium | reverse complement strand
GAACTGAATCGGGCAGATTTTGGACTTCCTACCTAAACTATGCGGAAGTTGTGTTATATTCAAATCCGATCATGAAATTGAAATCGTTCATATCCAGGCAGGTGTTCCTGTGAAGGTACCAGATATCTTCAATGATCTCATCTGTGCGCAGATAATGCTCGCGGAAGATGGTTGCAGATACTTTTTTGCGGTTGGGCAGGCTTTCCATCTGCTTGACATTTTTCAGGATCCTGTCCAGGGTGGGCTCACCGCCCTTGGTGACCCGGTACTCATCATGCAGGGAAAAAGGCAGGTCCAGACTGCCGCTGACGGAGACCTGAAAATCACGGATGGCATCGATGTGCCTGTCAAGGCCATAGAGGTTCGTTTTGATGTGGGGCCTGCCCACAGGGAACCCGGCCGTGCGGATCTCATCGCCGTGCTGTGCATAGTAATCGCTGATGTAGCTTACCAGACTGCGGAACACGTCCGGGGAGAGGGTTGTCACTTCTCCTCCGTGCAGAGAAATATTGAAAGGCATGATGCCCGCGTCCCGGAATGCATCCACTGCAAAGGAAAGCGTTTCCAGTGCTTCATGCCCCATTTGCTTATCGACCGTCTGATCCTCAAGATAGCAGTAGCGGCACTGCATATTGCACGCCATGGTTGGGACGTAAAGCAAATGAATACAGGTCATATTATTTCCTTTCAATGATGGTGTTGCTGTTCTTAAAGGCCCTCTCGTTCACACTGCAGCCGGAGGGCAGAGTTACCTTTCTGAGGCTTGTGCAGTCCCGGAAAGCAGAGCTGCCGATGGACTCAATGGTAGAGGGGAAAGTCACATTCCGGAGATTTGAGCAGCTGCGGAAAGCATGTGCACGGATTGTTACCAGATGGTCCGGGAGCACGACGCTGTATATGCTGTTCAGTCCCTGGAACACATTTCCCCGGATCTCCGTGACTGGCTCCCCGTTCCATGTATCGGGAATGACCACTCTCTCTGCGGGCCGGAACGCAGCTGAATAGTACCGGAGGCTGTATCCGCTGTTTCCCTTCTCAAAAATCATGCGGGGGGACCAGAACAGTGCTACAAACACCGCCAGGAATACCGCCAGGATACTGATCCGAAGCATGTTATTCACTTTTCCGCTGACCATGCGGTCTATATCGCTCATCATCACATTTTCCATATCAGCCTGTGGCATGGAAGCCATTTTTTTCGCCAGCATGGCCCGGTTGTCTGTCCGGGAGAAATAATATCCGATGCCCAGCGCGGCAAAGATGACCAGAAAAATGCCATAACTGCGATGGTACAGCATCATCAGGGAAAGGGTGATGAACGCAGCCAGAGCAAAAATGGAGGTGGCAATGAGCCTTCTCTTGGCTGTTTCCCGCAGGATCATTTTTTCACCGTGCAGCTTGCTTTCAAGGAACGCTTCGGCATAAGCACCTGCCGCGTCCTCTGCCTTTGTAAATTTTGTGCTGCTGGCAAACTGATCTGCCAGGTCGTTTTCCTGTGTGTCAGGGGCATATTCCGCGGCGGTTAAGGGCACTGGCTGCAGCTGCTCCTTTTCCGGATCGTCATCCGAGATCAGCTGTTTTGCGGCGGCTGTCATCGGCTGGTCCGTTTCTGTTTCTTCGCGAAGCATATGGTTGCAGTATGTACAGCGGATGGTTCCAATAACATTTTCACGGTTGCAGAATGGGCAGAGAATAGTTTCCATGGCGATCCGCTCCTTGAAGTTAATTTTTTCTGTTTTTATATCATAGTTATGAAATTATGACAACCCGTGTTCAGACCGGCCAATCCGTACTGGCACATGCAGTCCGGAATGGTGATGGCAGAAAGTGCAGGAAAAGACAGCAGTTCCGTACCGATCACCAAGCGGAGCCAGGATGGTTGAAAGGACGGTATTCTGGACGGGACAGGATACAGGAGGGCTGCTGGAACTCACCATGCCCATAACATGGAACCAGGAAGAATGTCCAGGACGTGTTCCCTTTCCCGGCCTGCAGGACAGAGTGCCTGTTCTTTATTGGTAACCCTGTGAACAGTAACATCAGCAATAGGTATTCAAACCCTGCACAGGCTCCAAAATTGACACCAATGTTTTTTCATTATATTATAATAATGAAAAGCGTTTTGTCCGCCGATTTTTTTGTGTGTGATCTGTGGCGATAACTAAAACCATTGTTCTGAATCATCTCCCATTTAGAGAGGGGTAACTGTTATGAAACGAGCACTATATTCAGCACTGTTGGCAATAATGATGGCGCTTGTCCTGACCTGGGCCGGGTCCGAGAGCTACAAAGCTGGGACCATGCGCCTGCTGCGCTTCGACGGGGACGTGGAAATCCTTGACGCCCACGGCCTGCCACGATTTGTGCTGGAGAATGTGCGCTTTGCAAGCGGTGAAACCCTGCGTACCGGCGAAGAGAGCATTGCCTCTGTCAGCCTGGACGACAGCAAGATCATCACCCTCGACGCCCTGAGCCGGGTGACCTTCGCACAGGAGTCCGAGCATCTGCTGCTGACGCTCAGCGAAGGCACCATCTTCCTCGATGTGTCAGAAAAGCTCGACGAGAACGAGAGCCTGGACATCCAGACCACCACCATGACTGCGGGCATCCGCGGCACCATTGTCTTCCTGTCCGAAACCGGGGACAAGGAAAGCCGGCACACGGTTTTCGGCGTGCTGGAAGGCACCTCGAATGTTTCCTTTACGGACACCTACGGCACACGGCGGGTCCTCGACGTTCCGGCCGGCAGCAAGCTTACCATTGCTTCGCCCGTGGGGGAGGCCGGGGTATCGCCTGTGCTGTCCTCCCTGACACATGAGGATCTGAGTGCCTTTGTCACCGAGCAGGTGCTCGCCGATGAGTCGCTGGTCCGGCGCGTGACTGACGGCAGTGAGGCAGGTCCGCTCCTTCTCGTGCCCGGCAAAGCGTCTGCCTACGGGACGGATGTGCAGCCGTACCCTGCCGAGGGCGACTGGACCTGGACCGGTCCGGTCACACTGGTGGCGCGGTCGGCCAGCAGACTTTACGATGGCACGCCCCTGACCTGTCCCTCGGACGTGCTGGTCTCCGGCCTGCCGGACAGCCTCAGCATCCGGGTCGCGGCCACCGGCAGCCAGACAGATGCCGGGCAAAGTGAAAACCGCATCGGCGAATATTGGATCTATAATTCCGATGGCGAAGACGTAACCGCCCATTTTCCGAACATTCACACCGTGAATGGCACCCTTGTGGTCAATCCGGTTCCCGTGACTGTCTGGACCGGAAGCGCGGAGAAGTTTTACGACGGCACGCCACTGACTTGCGAGGAGGCAGGCCTCACCGCTGAGAATGCTTATGTCTACGGTGATCCGGCATGGCGGAATACATCCGTCCTGACCCAGACGGCACTGGGCGGAAAGAACCTGGTCTCCGCCTGCGGCTGCACCTGGGTACATGGCACCAATCCTCTGACCGGCAAGACGTACGATATTGCGCTCTTCACTGGCCAGCGTCTCTCTATCCGTCTGTTGGGCGAGGAGGGCAGTGAGGAGCTCATGTTTGAGGTGGAGGATCTGACACCCGCTGACCTGCCGGAGGACGTGCTCCGTCTCTACGCGCAGAACCCCGACATGATGCAGAAGGCGTGTGAAGACACTGGTTGGGATCCCGCAGTGGTCGGGGCGTACATCGATGCGATGGAAGTCCCCCATGGGCAGCAGATGCCTGCCGCCCCGGAGACTCTGCGTGGTTCCACCAACGTCCGCATCGTGCTGGATTCCGGCATCACCAACTACAACAACCGCCCCCTGACAAGTGAGGAGGCGCATTTCACGCCCATTGAACTGGAACCTGCGATCACGGTCTCCGCCACAGGCAGCCAGACCGAGTCAGGAGAAAGCCAGAACACCTATGAGATCGACTGGGGCGGGGCCAACCCGGGCAACTACCTCATTGTCGGCGAAAATCTTGGCACACTGACCGTTCTGCCGCCGCACACGGACCGCGTGACCTTCATCGCGGGCTCCGCCAAAAAGGTCTATGATGGAACACCCCTGACTGCGCCGGATGTAAAGGTCACCGGTCTTCCTGCAGGCTATTCTGCCACAGCCAGGGCTGCAGGCAGCCAGACGGACGCTGGCGAGAGCGTGAACGCGATTGCCTCTTACATCATCTGGAACACAGACGGCGAGAACGTAACTTCCACCTTTGTCAACATCAGGACCGTCAGCGGAACGCTGACGGTGGAGCCACTTTCCCTGAACATTGACTGTGGGGGAACGAAGCACATATACACAGGAAAGCCCTGGCTGCCGGTCCCCACTGCCACCTATAAAAACGGCACGCATGCAAACCAGACCGTGTCTGCTGCACGCCTCAGCGGAGGCGTATTCCGCTTCCTCGCAAGCACGGACGCACAGCCACGCGGCGGCGAACCCGGTCTGCGTTTCCGTTTCACCCTTTTCACCGGGGACACCGTTGATCTCACGATTACTGGCGTCAAGCAGGATATCGGCACTTACACGCTCAGCGGCAGCGTTGTCTCCTCTGTCAGGGACAGCCTGACAGTCTCCTTCACGGGCACGACGCTGACCATCACGGGGAACGATGCGCCCATCACCATCACCGCTGCCTCAGCTGAGAAGGTATATGACGGCGAAGCCCTGACCATGGACAAGGTAACTGTCGAAGGTCTTCCCTCGGGGTTCACATACATCGCCTCCGCGAGCGGCAGCCAGACCAACGCGGGTGAAAGCGTGAACACCGTTTCCTCCTATATCATTATTGACACGGGAGGCGAGGATGTCACCGCCAACTTCACTGGCGTCACCACAGTTGCCGGCACCCTGACCATAAAGCCTGCCCCGCTCACCGTTACCACCGGATCAGCGA
>CAMNGW010000268.1 GCA_946538615.1 uncultured Clostridia bacterium | reverse complement strand
CTTTCGCGTTTGTCTTTTCTGTATCGTTTTCAAGGTTCATGCGCTGCTCTCTCGAGTCAGCATGTGGTATGTTAACATGATTTATGATCTTTGTCAACACATTTTTTAAATATTTTTCACATTTTTTGACTTATCTGTCATATTCGAACGTTGCCTTTGACACATTTTATGAACGTTCGCCTTTTTTGCCGTTTTCTTGTCTCAAATAAGAATATAAGGTTCGCATATTACTTTTTTACATGCAGAAAACCCAGCGATCAAAATCGCCGGGTTTTCTGCAGGAATAGGAATCAGTCACTGTAAATGAAATTGTAAACAGCGTCGCGGTTGATCCGCCAATTATCTTTTGTCAGATCCAGAACGCTTGAACCATCCACAGTGCTGTAACCATACGTCTTATCCATGGGTACCCTGTGCTGTTCAATGAGTTCGCTTCCGGCTCTCGCCTTAGACACGATATCACTGGATAAAACAGACATTCCTAATTCGACCATTGTCGAAGCATTGACATTTGTAGTCACATACTGGATAGAAATTCCGACAAGTTCCATAAAACGGTTCAGTGTCATATCCTGCATGATTTTTTTCAGAAGAAGTTCCAGCAGCTTTCTCTGTCTGGCAGTACGGTTAAAGTCACCATTGCCTGTTTTCATGCCTGTTCTGAGACGGGCATACATGACAGCCTGAATGCCGTCAAGGTGCTGTTCACCATCTATGACCTCAAGCGGTTCCCTTTCGGTTTCACTTGTTTCATAGGTTCTTGAAATGGCAGATTTGTGTTCCTTCAGGTAGTGGTTAATCGCGTAAGCTTCGCCCTTTGTCATTTCAATATCAATACCGCCAATTGCATCTATGATTGAAGCAAGGCCAAAGAAATTGATGGTAACATAGCTTTGAATATTCAGATTAAAATTGTGATTAACCGTTCGCATGGCCAGTTGCCCGCCGCCACGTGCATAGGAGTTGTTGATTCTGGACTTTGTCTTATATCCCGGAATATCCACATACAGATCGCGAAGTATACTGGTCAGTTTGATGGAGCCTGTTTCTTTATTGATGGAAAGAATCATATTCACGTCATTGTGCTGAAGGCCTTTATCTGCCTCAAGCGTCTTAGAACGGGTGTCAATCCCTATCAGCAGAATGTTGACAATCTTATCGTTCAGGTCAGGATTGATCTCAAGACTATCCGGATCCACGCTGGTGTCAACTTCCCAGCTGTCAAGATCCTCTATCGTTTCCTGGATATCATCCGTAATCGTCAGGTCAAGTTCCTCTGCATTGAAGTCAAATTCTTCAAGGGGAAGATCATCCAGGCTGAGTTCCTCTTCTTCTTCCTCTGCAAGTACGGGTACCATGCTCATCAGAAGCATGACCGTCAGCATCAGAGCTGTCATTCTTTTTATCATCTTTTGTTTCCTCCTTTACTGATACCCAAACATCATATCATTTTCCTTGGCTGGCTGCAATGCATTTGCGCAGATACCGCAGACTGGTCTTCACCCGTTCTTCATCTTCTGTCTGGAAATTGTATGGTTCCAGAATGAGGGCCCCATGATATCCGATGGATGCGAGATAGGCTGTCAAACCATAGTAATCAAAAACACCTTCCCCCGGAAGAACAAGTTCTCCCTTTTCGTTCCAGTCCAGACAATGCACATGCGCTAGGTGTTTTCCCATACTTTTTACAATTTGCATCGGGTCCTGATTGGCGTGAAAAGCCTGTTTCACATCAAAAACAAAACGCTGTTCCGGGAAAAGGCTGAGAATGGTTGCAACATCTTCGGCAGTCCGGCACGCGCACCATGAAACATTTTCCCAAAGGATTTCTATACCATGAGCAGCAGCAACCTGTTTCATTCGCGGGTAGACCAGATGAAGGTTGCGTATGCCTGTTATTGTGACAGGATGTTTCACACCCGAAGGTCCATGCAGAACATAGTATGAAGCGCCAATGGCCTCTCCTGCTGAACATATGCCCTCAAAAATCTGCATGGCATCCGCCCTTTGTCTGGGAGACTGTGCAAAAAGGTCCTGTTCAAACTGGGTTCCTTTAGGATGAACTGAAATACACGGCAAACCGCCAAGCCTGGCATGAACAAGCTCACCAAAGGATCTGCGGTACTCACTGAATGTTTCAAGAAACACTTCGCATGTATCCAGTCCAAATTCGCCCAAGTGTTCAGCAGCATCCTCCGTTTCAAGCCTTCCATAGAACGATGCCGAACTCATTCCAAGTTTCACACCTTCACCTCCGGTGCATTCAGTTCGTCGAGGGTCAATGCGAAAGCAGGAAGCATTTCACGCACAAAATCCTGGACTTCTGGCAGTGTAATAGCATCTATAGATTTCCGGATCGTAACAGCTGCAGCATCGAACTCATGATTGCCTGCTCTCTGTTCTTCAATACATTTGGCGTACGCACTGATCCTGTCAGCTGCTTTGACAATCGAATGGGCATAGCTGTCCGTCTGTACCAGACACTGGGAAAACGTTTCTTGCATATCTTCGGGCAGCATCTTCATTAACCGCTCTACAGCCTGTGTCTCCACTTCCTGAAAAGCTGTACGCATTTCATGCGAATAATATTTTACTGGCGTCGGCAGGTCCCCAGTCAGGACCTCTGTTGCATCATGGTATACAGCAAGGGTCATAACATGCTCTGGGGACACATCCCGTCCATATCTTTCTTTTGCAATGACAGCGATACCATGAGCTATCATTGCGACCTGCAGGGAATGTTCCGCATCATTCTCAGGCAATGTGTTTCGCATCAGGCTCCATCGTCTGATTAATTTCAGACGCGCCATATAGGCAAAAAACTGATTCATAATTCACCTCCACGTCTGAACATCATACACCATGGTGTCCTGGTTCCGCAATTGCAAATCGAAAAAAGGACAGGCGGCATATGCCGTCTGTCCGGAGATAACTGTATGGTCAGCGTAGGCTTAATAGGTCAGGCCGAACCCTGATACATAATAATTTCCATCAGCATCAAGGTATGCATAGCTGCCGCCCTTGACATTAGCCAGCACGGCCGGGTCAATATACTGATCTTTGTCGTATCCGGGAACATCATTCGGAGACGCGCAGATTTCGCATACAGTGCCATCTTCCAGTGTGGTTTCTTTCAGAGCAACAACGTCTTCAGAAGATACCATGGTCACAGAAAGCTTGCCAGTAGGAGCATAGACACCGGTGATAACATCCAGCTGAGCCTTCATAGCATTGCTGATGCTGGAAGCTGCCGTTGAAGCATACTGCTGGGTAGCAGTAATCGTATAATTGGCCAGAAGAGCGTCGCAGTAGGGTTCAAGATTTGTCAGGATCCAAGGAGACGTTGCTTCGATGGTAGCCACAACCTTGCCGCCCTTGGCATGGAGAGTTTCTGCGATCTCGGGGATCTCATCCACATCTTCGAGGGTTGTCACTTCAATCTTGTCGCCGGTCTTGGCCTGGGAATCGTTTTCACGGTCGCGCTCGTCCACTTCAAGTTCCTCAACAAGAGACAGGACAGCTTCCGAGCTTGTTGCGCCCTGGTTGTTTGTTGCGGTAGGACGCACATAGAGGTATGCCAGGTCAGCCTTGTCAGCCTTATTCACAACTTCAAAGCCGCGGGCTTCGAAATCAGCCTTGATGATTTCTTCGATGGTATCGTCTGCGCCCTTACCTGTGAAGGAAGCAACATAAACCTTCTTGGCTTCCGAGGTGTAGGGCAGAGTGCCTTCAGAATTCTTCATGAGGACAACAGCCTTCTGATGCAGAGCATAAGCCTGGGCGAAAGCTGTGGACAGGTTCGTGTTACGGACCTGATCTGCATTTTCATAATCCAGGTAAGGATTCTCAAAGCGGCCCTGTTTGAACATAGCCGTTGAACGGTTGATATTTGCCCTGTCCAGATCTTCCTTGGCCAGAACGCCAGAGGTGACAGCTTCAATAATATAGTCGGTACGCAGACCGGAACCAATCGCGTCGCTTCCGGCTTCAATCAGCTTTGCATAACGTTCAACTTCGGTGAGATCCTCCACGCCAAAGGTCTGACCGGTTACAATACCTGAGTCTGTATTGACATAGCCATCGAAGCCCATGACGTCGCGAAGGAGCGTAGTGATGATTTCTTTGTTGTAAGCAGAGCCCAGCTGATTAACCTTCACTTCATGTCCTTTGTACGTCTGAACAGCAGAACGTGCATCGGCTGCATCGCGTGAATAGCAGGGCATAATGGATCCAGCGCCTGCATCAATGGCTGCCTGGAAACCTACAAGCTGATACTTTTCAAGAGAACCAGCTGTGGGATAAAGACGCCACTGGCCGGTATAGCCATGGGACTCAAATCCATTTTCGGAAGCACCATCACCAGGGAAGTGCTTAACGGACAGGGCAACAGCGCCCTCTTTCATCCCGCCCTGGCCCTTCTGGTAGCCTTCCACCAGAGCAGTGATAATACCAGCTGTTACATCAGGGCGCTCACCATAGGTACCGGAGTTCCGGGGCCAGCGCGGATCGGTCACCAGATCGATCTGGGGGCCATACATTGCATTGATGCCCTGTGCTACCCACATCTGACGGTCAATCTCAGCATACTCGCGGATGGCATCATAGTTTCCATCGCCCAGAGCAGCTGCAGCCATGCCCAGGCTGTCCGGGAACCCTGCAGAGATCGGATTGGAGATCAATGTAGCAGGAATAGCCGGCACACCGCGCAGTGCAGAATCAGCTTCAGCCATTTCAGTTACCACATTGTTGAGAAGGGCAACTGTAGAAGCTTCGAAACCAAGGTTGCCGCGATACACAGCAGCGCGGACTTTCTGTGTATTGATGAGTGCTCTCAGAAAGTCCAGCAGAGAACACGAACGATCCGAATAGCAAAAAC
>CAMNGW010000267.1 GCA_946538615.1 uncultured Clostridia bacterium | reverse complement strand
TACAATTTGCGGATTGTTGAGGTCGGAGTCTTCTCGCGCCGAATGGATAAAAAGCCTTTGGTGCATTCATTGTCAGGATGATTCCCACATCAACCTTCCCGGTAAAATAGTTCGAATAATCGTCATAGGACAGGGCACAGAAGTGCAGCCGCTCAATCAGGGCGCGGACCTGACTGGTGATGTCGCCCAGATAGATTGGCGATCCGATGATGAGGGCATCGGCACTGAAGATCCGGTCAATGACGGGAGACAGATCATCCTTCCAGAAGCATTTGCAGCGCTCTGCCCCTTTGCGTTTACATGCAAGACAGGACCTGCACCCTGTATAGGTAAGGTCAAACAAATCAATATACTCTGTTTCTGCTCCTGCTGACTCAGCGCCCTTCTGTGCTTCCTTCAGCATCAGGGCCGGGTTCCAGTTCTTACGCGGTGAACCGTTCAGGATCATTGTTTTCATTATCTCATCTCCATGTATCTCTCTACCCGTCCCAGCATCTCATCGAGGCTGAAGCAGCCGGATTCCCTTGCCACAAAGTGGCCGTCCATGTAAACATCCACTGTTGGCACTGAGAAAATGCCCATCTGGGCGCAGAGTTCCAGGTTTTTCTTTATATCCACATAACGAGCTGCAATTTCTTTTCCTTCAAGCCATTTATCCAGTTTGAACCGGATCGCATGACACGGGCCGCAGGCATCTTCTCCGAACAGAAGGATAACAACAGAGGATGCCGCCACCAGTTCTTCCGGGTTTTCTGTCAGTTCTGTCATATGCTTACTCATACATACGGCCATCCCTTCTGCTCTTTAACTTCTCCCGGCGTTCCCCGGTCGTACTGAATTTCCTTGCCCTGGGCAGTCAGTATGCCCGGATGAGCATCGCCGTATCACATACGTTGACCTTTGTTTTATGTACGGGAATCGGGCACCTGACAGAGCAAAACGCCTGATACCAGGAGTGCCCTCTTTTTCATCATTCCAGTGTCCATTATACCATGTACGACGCAGAGCTTCACAAAGAAATATGCTGCTGAATCAGAACCCTCCATACAGAGGTATGGAAAGTCACACAGTCTGCAGGTATTTATGCTCAGAAGCTTCAGAAAATTCTTTTCATCTTTTTCATTTCCGTACTTTCCTGAAAGCAACAAAAAAACAAGGGCACACAGTTCCCGGAGGAATGCTTTCTCCATCGTCTGCGTGCCCTTATATCTCTTTTCAGTCTTCTGCGTGATCAATCACAATGTGCCCCCCGTGCCACACGGACCTTCCGGTCCATTCCGCATCCGGATCGGACCAGAACGGATCCTGCGGGCCCAGACCCAGGGGAAGAAACACCGCACTGCACAGGTACAGGCTGCCAATGTTGATGTATCCCTCTGCCAGTTCCGGCTGCCAGCCATATACGCCGGGCCTCAGCCATCCATTTCTGTCAAACATGTCCTCCGCGCTCATCACCCGGCGGATCACCGCTGTCAGCCCGCATCTCACCCCTGCCGGGGTCAGGTGCGGCTCCAGATGGTGCTGCAGCGCCGTCTGGGCAAGCATCTGGAACGCGCCGAAGCGGTAGCAGATGGAGCGCCCTGCCACAGGGTAACTCCCCTCCGGTCCGATCAGCTGCTCAAGGATCGAGGCGTACCGGGCGGCCCTTGCATTCACGGTTTCCTGCATGGCCCGGATCTCCGGGTGCTCCCCGGCCATCCGGTTCACAATGTCGGTGTACATCGGCTGGATCACAAAGCTGTTGTAGTAGTCGAAATGGAAGTTGGGCCCATCACCGTACAGGCCGTCTCCCACGTACCAGTCCCGGAAGCACCGGAGCGCCGCCAGCAGGCGCATGGCGTCGTATTTCTCCCCGATCCCGTGCAGCCCGGCCTCCACCATCGCGGTGAAAAAAAGCCAGTTGGTGTTGAAGGAGGGAATCTTTCTGGATGCCCGGAAGGCATCTGCCAGCTGCCTGCGCACCCTGGGCTCCAGGGCGTGTGCTAGAGCCCCTGGCGCCCTCAGGACCGCATGGGCCAGGAAAGCCGTATCCACCAGCGGCTGGCCGTCCCGGTCAAACACCATAAAGTCCGGTGATTCCGGGTCCGTTGCCATGTCAATGCACCGCAGGGCTTTTTCCCTCCACTGTGCCTGCAAGGCCCGCTCCTCCGCTTCCAGGGAATCCGGGTCCGTCTCCAGCCAGGGCGCCAGACCCAGCATACTGCGGCCAAAGGCCTCAAGGGGTGCAAAATCCGCCCGTTCCGGATGAAAATCCAGCGGCATCGTTTTCTTCAGCTCACCCCGGCTCAGGGCATCAAGCACCGGCCCTGTGATCTTCAGAAGATGCTCCAGCCATTCCTGCCTTACCGTCATACGCGTTCTTCTCCTTCAGGCGCTGCCGCCTTATTTTCGCAGATATCCATCTGCCTCAGGAACCCCAGGGGACCAGAAACCCCTCTCCCGGACCAGTCACCGGTTCGGCATCCAGAACAGCAGCGTATCTCCACGCAGCTTGTTCACCGCCTCGATGAAAAAGTAGTCGCCGTAGGTCATCGTGATGTGCCGGCCCTGCTCATCGTGCCATGCGGAGGTGCACTTTGTGAAGATCGCCGGATCATCCTTCTCCCAGTTGGCCGCGTCCTGCTCCTGGGCCCTGAGCACCGCACCGGAGAACCCAATCCGCCCCGGTCCATCCGGGAGGCCCATCAGTACGCCCCCACAGGGGAAATGTACCCCGCCCTGCTCCGGAACCCGGCGGAAATCTGATCCCACGCACAGCTTTTCTGAAAACGCAACAAACCGCCCGGCTCTCCTTTTACGGAAAGCCGGGCGGTTTTCGTTTTCCTGATTGACACGCTGGACCCGTTCTCTTTACGCCGTCCATCTGTCATATTGTCTTTTGGTTCAGTCGCGCTGCCTGCGTCACTTCTTTCCTTCTGGCACGTGCGCCGCGGTATCCTGTGACCCTGTCGTAGGCTGCCCTTTTGCACATCCATGTCTTCAGTACTTCCAGGCCTGCCGTTCCGCTCTGTGCCGGGACGGCCCACGCATCATCTCACAGCCTTATGCCCGTTGAGCCAGTCAAACAGATTGGCCGTACCGTCTGCGGTAAACGTCCCGCCCTTCTCACGGTCAGGCTGGGCAGCCATGTTCTCAAACACATCATCCGGGTCCTGTACGCCGTTCACAAGGTCATGGAACACAGCGCTCCACACAGCATGGCGGTATCCATCGAACATGGACAGCCAGCAGTCCTCTGCCTCCTCGAAAACCAGATCGGCATAGGTGGGGACCACGTACCGCTCCGGGCTGACCACGTTATCATCCGCGGATTGGACGAACCATACAGACTGGGCAGCTATCGCCCTGATCCGCTGCTCCTGCTCCGCCGTGTCGTACGCCTCGCACACAGGAAATGCGGCGGCAAAACAGCCCGGGTATTCCACCAGAAGGTTCAATGTCATATAGCCTCCGTTGGAGCACCCGCCCAGATAGATCCTGTCCCTGTCCACATCGGGATGGCCCGCCACGTACTGTTCAATCGCTTCCATCAGCACGCTGGTGTAGCGTGACACGCCGGTCCCCTGGCCGTTTTCTCCGCTGCCCTCATCCATCCAGACCGTCCGGCACTGGGGCAGAAGGACGTATGCCCCGACAGATCCGTCGCCAGAGGTGAAATGGCTCTGAATCTTCTCCCTGGCCAGAAGAGAGACCTCGTTCCCCAGCACAGCCACATCCAGAACGGGACCGCCTTCGTCAGCCCCGTGCAGCCAGATCACCAGGGGGTTCGGGTCCCCACCCTGCAGCGTTTCCGGCTCATAAGCCGCCATACGGATCGTCTGGGTCTCCATCTCCCCTGTATACGTGTTGAGCGCCTCCCCCGTATGTTCCAGGCGGACGGAGAACAGGTCGAGGTCCGGGCAGATGCGGCGCCCCATGCAGTCTTCCTGCACCGTGACCTGCTTTTCAGTGCCGTCCAGGACCAGGGTCCCTTCCACCGACACTTCACATGATCCGGCCCAGTCCCGCCATCCTGTCTCCGGGTCGGTCCGGAACAGAGGACAGAGCATGGCGTTCTTTTCAGAAAGGGCGATCAGCAGACGGTCGGAACTGCCCTGCACCGGCAAGCCCTGTGCGTCACACAGATATACAGCGTCAATGTCCCTTTCCGCGCCGCCGGTGACCACCTTCAGATCTTCTGCGGACACGGCGGAAACAGTCTGTCCCATCTGCAGGACCACTCCGGAAACGCCCGGTCCGAAGCCATAGGCGGTTACCAGTATGCCCGCTGTGCCATCCTCTCCGGCACACGTCAAGCCCGGCAGGAGCAGACAAAGCACAAAGCACAAGATCACAAACCGTTTCATATTTATCCCCCCATGGAACAAGTCAGCAGATTGCAAAAAGGGGGATTGGCGGGTACCGCCTGTTCCCCCTTCAGCATGTCTGCGCCACAGACGCAGCGGCCTTTCCTCAGGCCGCGCGCTGCTTTTTATTGTAGCGTGCGCGGCGCAGGAAGGCCAGCACGCCCCAGATCACCACGATGGCAGCCACGCCAATGTTCAGATAGTTCCTGTAGCTGTGCCACAGCGGCGGATTATATCCGACCACTTCAGCATTCATGGCGTTGGAATTGACAAAAGAGTACAGAATGTTTTTGGTGGCATTGCGCAGCACGATCGCATCGCCGTTTTCCGAGGTGTCGGCATCTGTCCACATGCTGGTGGCCAGCGTGGCCAGATCCAGGTCGCCGCCCGCATAGAACATCTGCCGGGGCACCATGTACTGCGGAATGGTATTGAAATCGCAGATGACCGTGCCCTTAAAGCCCCATTCGTCGCGCAGGACCCCGGTGATCAGACGGTAGTCGCCGCCTGTCCAGCGTGTACCGATGCGGTTGA
>CAMNGW010000266.1 GCA_946538615.1 uncultured Clostridia bacterium | reverse complement strand
AGGTGTAGCACCCACCAAGAACCATGCTGTGTTCACCATTGCTGTGGCAACCACTGCAGGAACAGCTGCTGAAGTCACAATCAACTATGTCATCACTGACGTTGAGAAAAAGCGTAAATTTGTCTGCGTTGACACCAACGATATCCCTGACATCGCAGTCGTGGACCCTGACATGATGTCCTCCATGCCCAAGTCCCTCACAGCGGCTACCGGTATGGATGCCCTCACACATGCGATTGAAGGCTACATCACCAAGGGACACTGCGCCATTTCCGACATGTTCCATCTTGAAGCCATCCGTCTGATTTCCCACAGCCTGCGCGCCGCTGTCGAAGGCACTGACGAGGGCCGTGAAGGCATGGCTCTGGGCCAGTACATTGCCGGCATGGGTTTCTCCAATGTGGGCCTTGGCATTGTCCACTCCATGGCACACGGCCTGTCCGCTCTGTATGACACGCCCCACGGTGTTGCATGCGCGATCCTTCTCCCCTGCGGACTGGAATACAACGCTCCTGTCGCCGGCAAGCGCTACAGGGCAATCGGCAAGGCCATGGGCGTAGATGGCATCGACCAGATGGACGACGAAGCAGCCGCTTGCGCAACCATCGCAGCCGTCAAGAAGCTCTCTGCGGATGTTGGCATCCCTGCTGACCTCAAAGGCATCCTCAAAGAAGAAGATGTACAGTTCCTCGCTGAAAGTGCCTATGCAGATGCCTGCCGTCCCGGCAATCCGCGTGACACAAGTGTTGAGGAAATCGTGGAACTCTATCATTCCATGATGTAATCCGCTTATCCCAAGATTGTTCCAAAAAGGCCCCGGTCCGGAAAACACCTCTGTGGTGTGCCATCCGGACCGGGGCCTTTTATTTTGCACGGACCCATCTTCTGCACGCTTTATTCCTGCAGAGCCGGCGGAAAGTCCGCATAATCGGATTGCTCGCAGCCCTCCGGCGCCAGGAAAGTAAAAGTGATGTGCCCTTTTTTCAGGTTATACAGGTCACAGCCTTCTGTAGGCGCATCGTCCTGTTCCTCGTCTTTCAGCCAGAAGTACGTCCTCCCTCTGGGGCTGACACGCTGCTCATAGCCGTCCCGGTACACATGACGGTTCAGGCCGCAGACAACAGGTTCAAGAAGGTCATGGACATGCACCTCTGGCGCATTGATATTGCATACTGAAAACTCAGGATAATTGTACCCGACAAGTTTCTCCCCCGTCCGGATACAGTAATCTGCAAAAAAAGCCACTGTGTCCCAGGGCGTCCCGGGTTCGCAGGATACGGCCATGGCCGGATACCCCTGAAAGGCTGCCTCCCTTGCGGCACCGACAGTGCCTGAAACGAAGGTGGCAAAACCGATATTATATCCCTTGTTGATGCCCGAGATGACCAGGTCTATCTTCTCTTCGGCAAGTGCCATAAAACCCAGACGGCACGCATCAACCGGTGTGCCCTCAACCCTGTATGCCCGCTTCGCGCCTTCCATGGCATCTTTTTTGACCAGAAGCGGCACTGAAAGTGTAAATGCATGGGATTTTGCGCTCTGCTGCGTATCCGGAGCGCATACCGTCACCTCGTGCCCACGTTCTGAAGCTGCTTTGCAGAGTACCTCGAGAAAATCCGAATCAAAACCATCGTCATTGACAAGCAGGATGTGCATGATCTACCTCATTTCTGACGCTCTTCAAAAAGCGACAGCTTAATCTTACCATATGCAAAAGGGTGCTTACAAGCATACTGTTCCGAATCATTGCGAATCCACGTTCCGGCCCTTTCCTTTCAGCCATGAATTTTCCCGGTCTATTGCTTTTTCCTTTTTGGACATGTACAATGCTCATGTTTATTTGTTTTTTTATCCTTCTTAAAACTCATGATTCATCCTGGAAGGAGGCTTTCTCATGGACTATGTTTTCATGACCGATTCGGATTCGGACCTTCCCTTTGACCTCAAGCAGAAATATGACATTCCCGTCGTATACATGCCCTATGCGATCAATGGGGTCGAGCACTTCGACGATCTCGGTCAGACAATCAATTCTTCGGACTACTTTAAAGCGATGCGTGAAGGCGCTACTCCTATCACTTCAGCCCTCAACGAGACAGCATATCTGGAATACTTTGAGCCCATTATCAGAGAAAAAGATCTTCTGTTCGTCGCTTTCAGTTCCAAAATGTCTTCAACAATCAATGCCATCTATTCCACAAGGGAACAGCTTCTGGCCAAGTATCCCGGCAGACGCTTTGAGGTTGTTGACACCCTTTCCATTTCCGGCCCTATGACGCTTCTCATCCTGAAGGCCCATGAAATGTACCGTGCCGGCGCTCCGATCGATACCGTTGCCAGCTGGATCCGGGAAAATTACAATCGTGCACAGGCTTTCTTTGTGGTAGATGACCTTAAATACCTTAAACGCGGCGGCCGTATCTCCCCGACAGCTGCCATGGTGGGCAATATGCTCGACCTCAAGCCTATCATTGTGGAAACCTGTGAAGGTACGCTGGCCTCATACAGCAAGGTCAGGGGCCGTCGCAAGGCTGTAAGCTTCATTGTTGAGCAGACGCTTGCCAATCTCGAAGACCCCAAAGAATCTGTAATGATCATTCTCCATGCCGATTGCATGAAAGATGCTGAGAATCTCAAGGCAGAACTTCTGGCGAAAAATTCTGAGCTGAATATCCGCATTGATAACGTCGGACCAGTTATTGGCGCACACTGCGGACCCGGTACCCTTGCCTGCTGCTTCATGGGAAAGAAGCGTCCTATTTGACATCATCGGACCGGCCAGTTCCGGTCCGTTTTTTTATCAGATGATCAGGAGTGATATATGTTGGATTCCGTCGAACATGTCCGCAGCTATCTCGGACAATTTGGTGCACAGGACCGCGTCATTGAGTTCAGCGTTTCCAGTGCTACAGTCGAACTTGCGGCAAAAGCACTCGGGTGTGAACCGGGCCGCATTGCAAAAACACTGTCCTTTATGGCAGGTGACCGGCCCATCTTTCTTGTGGCTGCAGGCGACAGGCGCATTGACAACGCGAAATACAAACAATTCTTTGGGACAAAAGCCCGCATGATGAATGCACAGGAACTTGAGGCCCTCACCGGCCTCCATTTTGGCGGGGTGTGTCCCTTTGACCTGCCTGAGCCCTGTGAAGTCTGGCTTGACATCAGCCTGAAGGCTTACGATGTGGTCTATCCTGCTGCCGGCAACGAGCAGAGTGCCGTCCGTCTGACACCGGATGAACTTAACCGTTTCAGTTGTGCCAGAGGCTACTGTGATGTCACCAAAGCACCTGCGGAAACAGTTTAAGCAATCTCTAATCATTTTTAAAGCGTCCTCTTCTGGTATTCCGACCCTTTCCGGCTATAATTCAAGACGTACCGTGAAACACGGTACGCACTGAATGTATGGAGGATCGAAACCATGTTTGAGCTCTTCTTTTTCCCTTTCCGCATCATGTCTTCCCTGTGCAGGGGCATGTTTTCCCTTATGTCGGGTCTCATGCGTGGTGCCGTGAGCCTTGCAGGCGGTCTGTTTGCTGCTTGCTTATCCATCGTCACCGGTATCTGGCCCCTGTTCCTGGTTGGCGGCCTGATCTCCCTCGCTTTTGGCCTCATCCGCTGCCTCTGGCCGCTGATCTGCATCGGAGGCCTTGTGCTTATATGCATGGTCCTCTACCAGGCCGGTCTTGAGCACGCCAAAAGCCATCCGGATGACGCATTTGCCAGGTTCGTAAACAGCGTCCGCGGCTGAGATATGATCCATTCCCGATGATATGTTTTGAAAGAGACTATGCAGCATAGTCTCTTTTTCTGTGGCTGCATCTTCTCACGCACTCAATCTCTGTCTTGTCAGTCCTGCAGATTCTGTGCTATCATCCTCCTAACGACGAATCATGTACAAAGAAAGGATCTTGCCTGTGGAACCAATCATTTCCAAGTGGCACCAGGAACTTGAACTGTTTTCCAATCTAAAGCCGCTCCTCATTCTGGAAGGGAACGTGCTGGATCAGTACCGTTACCCCGTGCCCGGCTCCATTCCCCAGGATGAGCTTGTCTCTCTTTCACGCTATCTGCACGGATATTTCTCCGACCAGGGTTATGACCAGATTGTCTTCTATTCCAACCTCATCGGTTTCATGAACCCCTATCAGCCGGAAATGCTGCAAAGCTATGCGCAGGACAACCATGTGGAGATCCGCAATGGCGTTATTCCCGCTGAGTTCAAAGGAAATGAAGCCAACACGGCCCCGAATATCATCCGGCGCGCCATGCTACAGTCACGCAAGGCGACTGTACATATCCTTGAGCTCGCCAGTCACTATATCACAACACCTGAGCGCATGGACCAGCAGGATGTCAACAGCTTCAATCTGCTCCTGCAGTCAGCCCTTTCGGCTGCAACTGTCCGGACCATCCACGGAAAGAAGCAGAACCTTCTGATCCTGCTTGTCAATAAAGTCAACGATCTTCCCGCCTGGTTCTATCTGACCAACCCCATGTGCAAAACATTGACGCTTGAAGCGCCTGACCGCAGCGAACGCAAACGCCTGATCTCAGGCCCCGCCTTCCCCACCTTCTTTGACAGCTCGGTCTACCGCACAGACGCGCCCTATTATCTGGAACACCCCGACGATCTTGAAAAGCTTCAGGAGAAATTCGTCGGCCTTACTGAAGGAATGACCTTTACCGAGCTTGACGCCATGCGCAATCTGTGCAAGCGCGAGATGACACCCATCCGCGACCTTTGTTCCATCGTGGACCTGTACAAGTACGGGATACGGTCCAACCCTTGGGAATCGCTCTCCATGAAAAGCCTCAAGCATGCCAAGCAGGACCTGGAGAAACGCGTCAAAGGACAGGATGCTGCCCTTGAACGGTCCCTTGACGTTGT
>CAMNGW010000265.1 GCA_946538615.1 uncultured Clostridia bacterium | reverse complement strand
TTCATATATCTCTGCCTGTATCTGATACACTTCCTGAAACTGTGCTTTCGAGGTGAATTCCTCCCCAAACCTTTCTTCATGAGAATCAGCGCTTCAGATGGGCTCTGATAAAAACCTGCAGAGCAGCGGCTGACCAGGAAGATTTTCAGGACAAGGAGGGTAACTGCAGCGTTCATTCTGCTTGACCCACTGTTTCATTCATCACCTCAATGGAGATTTGTCAGCAACCCGGACGGCCTCGTACTCCTCTGATCTTACGGGTGTACCTGAAAATTGTGGGTAAACCTCTATAAGCCCAGCAAGCTTCCTGTAAAGCAGCAGCTCAGTATCGTTATTTCATCTTCGCGGAAAGCACATATTGTATACCTATGAAAAAACAGTCCATCCAGGCGGAAGAAAAGGTGCATATAACCGGCACCTCTTCCTGCTTTTCCCGGGGATACAGGCAGGATCCGCATCTTCCAGTTCCTGCTTCATGGTCACATCATACTCTGCATCAGCCCCGGTCCGCCCTCATCATCTCCCCTGAGGGGCCGCGATATGTTCCCGCAAACCGGTGGGTACATCGGGACCTGCGTCCCTGCACCAGGGCAAAATAATGGTCCGCACAAAGAGATTAACGGTCCTCTTGCAAAGTCTTCCCTGCTTGATTATCAGAACCTGGCAGCGTTCTCCGTCAGTGATCCGCTGTGTACCCTTGCCTGCATCCCCCGGCACCGGAACAATCCCCGCTCCGGCGCTTTTCCGTTTCCCTGGACATATGCGGAGGCACACGAAGGAAACATCCGGGCACGGGCCCGGGGAAAGGCACCGTCATATATCCATCAGGCGTTTGCCTCAAAGGAAACGGTATATTGCACATGCTCTGGCACGGCTATTCCCGGATCCCCGAAAAAGAAACGTCCCGCCATTCCTTTCTCCTGTGCCGACAGGTCCATATGCGACAGAGCGATCCCCATATCCACCATCTGAAGGTCGCACAAAGGGGATTCCTTCATGGTTTTCATCTCATAGAAGTGGACAGTGCGCCCCTGCACCACGGCCCGCCAGGGCTGTTTGTTCACTGCAGAAGGCGAGAGCCTCACCATCTCCAGACATTCAGCAAGGTCCCCGGCCTTTACGGAAGACAGGGGCTGTTCAAAGGAGCCCTCGTAAAACAGCTGTTCAAAAGGCAGGCGGTCATCTGCTTTGATCGACCTGCGCATCAGTGTCTCCCTCAGTGA
This sequence comes from uncultured Clostridia bacterium, assembly GCA_946538615.1. Taxonomy (GTDB): domain Bacteria; phylum Bacillota; class Clostridia; order Christensenellales; family Aristaeellaceae; genus UBA2943. The sequence continues at coordinate 3,678 of CAMNGW010000265.1, read as the reverse complement.
ACGTTTTGCGGCAGGATAGCCCACCGGACTTGCGCAGAGCATTACCTCACCGTCACCAAGATCCATTGCCTTTTCAAAACTGTCCCGGCTGAGCGTGCCAGCCAGCATCACAGTGCCGATCCCAAGGCTCTGTGCATACAGGCAGACCGACTCAAAGCTGTATCCATAGGCAAGTTCAAAATGTTCCTGCTTTTTCACCTTTGCCGCAAGATACAGGTCCGTCCCCACAATGACCGGGCTGGAGAGTCGGTGCTCTTTGGCATTCAGCAGCCGGAACTCAACCGGAACATGAAAAGGATTTTCCGCTTGCGACATGCAGTTTTCAAGCTGCAGCCGGTCTTTTTCCTTCAGTGGGGTCCCGTCGAATGTCCTGACGCTGTGTCTGGCCCGGATCAGTTCCATCATATTACTGTTCATCTGTCTGTCCCCCTTGAATCACTTTCTGCAAAGCTATTCTGCACCAGGGCACAGCTTGTGTCAATACAGAGTATCCATTGTTTTTTACCGTATTCTCCATCATGCAAGGCAAGGAAACTGTTTTTTTCATCCCTGAACACCATTCCTGCAGCCCATATGCCCGAGGACTGACGGGACACCTTTTCCAAGCAAAGCTGAACGTTCCGGGCAGCTCATCTGACTTTCCGGATCCTTAAAGGATCACAATGACCTCTTGGTTTTGCGGACTGCCGCCATAGTATCCGGATCGCCATGTCTGATCTCATGGTCCAGTGCCGCTGCAATCCTGTCCTTGCGCTGAAGGAAACCTTGTCCTGTAAGGTTCACACCGGAAATCGTGTGATGGGTGATAAAGCTGCAGTCGCAAGTAAGGTGCTCCACAAAGGTCTTCAGCTCAGACAGCATTTCCTTTACACTCAGGGGTGAGAACTCTCCCCTCTCTGCCTCTTCCAGCAGCAGTGTTCCCGGGAACAGCACCAGCCTGCCGGTACCGACAACCATCGGACGGCACTGGCTGAAAATCTCTGCGGAATGTACAGCATGGTCCTGGCTGTGTTCCTTGCCGGCAACGCCGTTGAGGAATGTCATCCAGAAGTCAATGCCCGCCTCTGTCAGCTTAGCGCACTGCTCAATAATGTCATTAGCACGGTACCCTTTACTGATCCTTTCCAGCGTCCAGACATCGCCGCTCTCCACACATAGGGAGATCTCTCTCAGTCCCATGTCCATGAGGCTCCGGAGCTGTTCAACCGGACGGCTGTCAAAGAACCTCTCCGAGTAACGCTGTTTTGCCAGTTCCAGAAAATCCATTGCTGCATTCCTCCACTTCATCTTTGCATGACCCTTCTACAGGCCTTTGCTGTCTATGGCTGCATACAAAAACAGATATATGGAATTATTTCCTGCAGAATTAAGTTTTTATATGAAAGAAGGGACAATATGGAGGAAGAATAAAATCTTCCGCAGATACAATAAGCAGGCGTTCACAACAGGTTCATTCCTTCCGTGATCCCGCAATTTGTATAATTGTTGCACTACGGATCCTGCAGCACACCCTGGGAGTTGGCAGTGTCTTTGCCATTTTCCGGATTCGACACCGCCGCTGTCAGCATAGTCCATACAGAAGAAGAATCGCTGTCCCGTTTTGCAGCATTCCTTTTTCTGCCAGCACAGTTTCCGCATGAGTTTTTCAGGTGCAGCGTTTTTTACACAGATATTTGCACACAAAAAAGCAGTCTCTTCAACTGCTTTTATGGCGGGAGTCGCATAATACATCTACATGGGATACACATTATGTAACGATTCAAGCGATTCTCTGTCTCTGTTTTCTATGATACCACTCCCGGATAATTTGTCAATGAACCACATGTATTTCTTGTCTGGAGCCGGCAATCATTTGTCAGGAGCTGCAGAGCCTGACAAACAGTTCGGAGATGGTGATTCTTGTCCTTCTCAGGAAAAGCGTGTCCCTATCCGCAGTCTATCCTTTCTTTATAATATAATCCATGTTCCGCAAAAAGATCCTGCATATGAAGGACAAAGATGAAGGGTACCGGGCTTGAAAGAGCCAGATACCAAGGTTACAATCTGCATGCATAACAGGCTGTACCACATTTTCAACAGTTCTTGAGCCATCTTCAATTCACAGCCAGAAAGGAACGCAGACCATGGAAGAATATGATGTGATCATATGCGGGGCCGGAAGCGCCGGGTTCTGTGCCGCAGTGGCAGCTGCCAGAATGGGCATGAGAACCGCTCTGGTTGAAAAATACCATACTCCCGGCGGTACACTGACAGTTCTGGGCAGCTGCTCCATCGATCAGTTCAATAATCCCTACATCAAGGACAGGAAAATGATCATCGCGGGGATCGCATGGGAATTCACACTGCGGCTCTTCCGCGAAGGCTATGCCCACATTCCGGATATGAATGCCGAAAGGAAGGCACATGACCAGTACAGCGTAAAGGTCAATCCTGTGGCAGCGGCCAAAATCATGGACGATATGCTGACTGAAAGCGGTGTCCATCTCTATTATGGCCAGAGCGCTGTGGACGTGACCGTAGCCGGCCATACAATTACCAGCGTCCTCATTTCCACAAAATCCGGTCTCAAATCGCTGAAAGCGAAAATCTATATGGACTGCACAGGGGACGGCGATCTGGCTGCCTTTGCTGACGCTTCGTTTGATGCAGGCGACGGGAACGGTGTTTTCCAGCCCGGCACACTCCGTTTCTATCCTGCTGTGTCCATGCCTGGCCGCATCCTGTCGGATGGTGACAATAAGAACCACGTGACAATGGATACAACCAGCAGTGACAGCATCACACAGTCTGAAATTGCATCCCGGAAGATGATCTATGAGCAAATGAAGCAAGGGGAATCCATCATGGCTGTCGCGCCTGCAGTAGCTGCCCGGGAAGGAAGAAGAATTGCCGGGCTGTCCAGACTGAACGTTGAGGACTACTTCGCGGGGACTGTTTTTGAAGATTCAGTGTTCTATACCTATTGGTTTGTCGATATCCACCGGGAAAATGCCCCTGCGCAGATCCGGTACGTGACCCACGACAGGACGCCTACCATCCGCTTATCCGCTATGATATCCAAAGATTTTTCCAATCTGATGATGGCCGGACGCTGCATCTCTTCCGACCGGGAAACCAATTCAGCCATCCGTGTGAAAGCCAGCTGCATGGCCATGGGTGAAGCGGCTGCCACAGCTGCTGCCCTTGCCATCCGGGAGCAGGTGGATGTACGCCATGTCTCCCTGGACCAGCTGAAACAGACACTTGATCAGAATGGCGCTATCATCCCGGGCAAGGAACGGGTCTTTGTACGGGAATCTCACTGACTGCTGGGGCTGAACCATGATGTCATGGGGATGCCTCAGTTTTTTCTGTGTCTTCCCGTTTTTCCGCCAGAGGTGCTTTCAACCCCGCTTCAGAACAGACGGAAGTCCCCAAGGATACCACCTCCACAATGTTCTGGTTATGCTGTGTCACCCGCTGATTCTGAATCAGCCCTGTGAAAACCGCAGCATTCTCCCCCTTCATTCACATTTTCAGCTTTTGCCCTTCAGTCCAGTTTTCCTCATTTATTAAGCAAAAAGGCAGTTTTCAATAGGTTGTAAACTGCCCTGCATGGAACCGTTTTCAATTGATGGATGTGTGATGCTGTGATTTAAGCTTGAAACGATCCCATTGATTAATACATATATATAACTA
>CAMNGW010000264.1 GCA_946538615.1 uncultured Clostridia bacterium | reverse complement strand
GATATTTGCGCCATCAAATGTCCCCAGCGTCACTGCACCGTTCATCATAAGCTTCATATTGCCGGTACCGCTGGCTTCGGTTCCTGCAGGCGAGATCTGTTCAGACACGTCGGCTGCGGGAATAATCACTTCTGCCTGGGAACAGTTATAGTTGGGAAGGAACACAACCTTAAGCAGGCCGTTGGTTTCCGGGTCGTTATTGACTTTCTGTGCTATCCGGTTGATCAGGAGAATGATGGCCTTGGCGCGGGCATAGCCTGCTGCGGCCTTGGCGCCAAATATGAAGCAGGTGGGCGTAAAGTCTTTGATGGTCCCGTTCTTCAGGCCGTGGTAAATGGCAATGATGGATAAAGCATTGAGCAGCTGCCGTTTGTATTCATGGAGGCGCTTGATTTGGACATCAAAAAGCATATCGGGGGAGACGGAAAGGCCGGTCTCTTTTTCAATATACTGACACAGCTCCTTTTTCTTTTCCAGTTTTGTGTCACGGAATGCCTCGATAAGACTGTCATCTATCTGATTTTTCAGGCTTTCAAGATTGTCAAGATGGAGAAGGAACCCGTTGCCAATACGGGAAGCAATAAGTTCTGTGAGCTCAGGGTTGCACAGCCCCAGCCAGCGGCGCTGGGTCACGCCATTCGTTTTGTTCTGGAAGCGCTCAGGGTACATGGCGTACCAGGATTTGAATACATCATCCTTCAGAATCTGAGAATGGATTGCAGCCACACCGTTTGTTGTGTGTGTGGCATAGACAGCCAGCTGGGCCATGTGGACCTGCTTGTTCCAGATCAGGCAGCAGTCACTGGCTACAGGCAGGTGCCTTTCCTTCATCTCCTGGCGGAAGAGCTGGTCGATGCGCTGGATGATTCCAACCAGGTCCGGGCTTAAGGCTTTCAGCAGACTGATGTCCCATTTTTCCAGCGCTTCCTGCATTACAGTATGGTTGGTATAGGAGAAGGTTTCCTTTGCAATGGAGAAAGCCTCCTCAAAACTCACGCCCCGTGCCATGAGGAGACGGATCAGCTCCGGAACAGCCATGACAGGATGAGTATCGTTGAGCTGCACGGCATGCAGCTTATGGAACTCACTGTAATCATCACCATGGGAAATTTCATACTGTCTGAGCATATCCTGGACGCTTGCGCTGACTAGGACATACTGCTGCCGGAGCCGGAGCAATTTTCCCTCCCGGCCGGAATCATTCGGGTACAGGAAGCGGGTGATGTCTTCGGCCCTGTTCTTTTCCTCAACTGCCTTGCTGTACTTCTGTTCGTTAAAGAGATTAAAATCGATTTCATGAAGACTTTCGCACTGCCATAATCTTAGTGTCCCGACATAGGACGCACCATAGCCGATAATGGGCATGTCATAAGGGACAGCAAGCACTGACAGACCTTTCATATCGACCTGAACGGCTTCACTGCGCCTGCGGATTGACCAGGGATCGCCATATCTGGACCAGTCGTCTGCCTCTTCGACCTGTCTGCCTTCCACAAAACTCTGCTTAAAAAGACCGTAGCGGTAACGGAGACCGTATCCCATGAGCGGGATGGCGTGACTGGCTGCACTGTCAAGGAAACAGGCAGCCAGACGGCCCAGGCCGCCATTGCCGAATGCATCATCTTCAATATCTTCCAGGACCGCAAGGTCCACGCCCTGAGCATCCAGCAGTTCCTTTGTCTGGTCCAGCAGGCCCATGCAGTACAGGTTGTTATAGATCATGCGACCCATAAGGTATTCTGCTGAAAGATAATAAGCCTGGCGCTTTCCTTTCCTCTGCTCTTCCGACTGGATCCACGTGTCGCTGATCTCTTCCATGCAGGCACGGGAAAGTGCATCATGCAGCTGTACGGCGTTTGCTTCCTCCATGGGAATATGTTCCTGGACCCGCAGAAGGGCTTGTGCACGCGAAATCAATTCCTGGGCATTTTTCATCTTGTCAGTTCCTTCCATATTGTTTGTTGTATTGTGCAATATGAGATGCAAGGGTATCTGTCAGATCGGATGTGGTCATCCTCCACATCCAGTTTCCGCCGATGCTTCCGGGCAGGTTCATTCTTGCACGGTTGTCCAGATGCAGGTAATCCTGCATGGGGACAACAGCGATCCGGCAGGGGGAGGAGAGAACACAACGGATAAAAGCTTCCGGACCATCTTTGATGTCCGTAAAGCCAAGCGCCTGTCTGGCAGAGGCCAGTTCCTGCTGTTCTGCCCGCTCCAGGTAGCCAAGCACTGTATCATTGTCATGGGTACCGGTGTACCCGACAGCATTTTCCGTCCAGTGTGAAGGAAAATGGTGATTCTCTTCAGGGCTGCCCCCAAAGCCGAACAGCAGGACAAACATCCCGGGAAAGCCTGTATAGCGCAAAAGTTCTTTTACTCTTGGCGTGACTTCCCCTAAGTCTTCAGCGACAATTTCAGCATGGGGCAATTCCCTGAGAAGCTTCCGGAAAAAAGATTTGCCGGGGCTCAGCACCCATTTGCCGATGCGTGCCGTTTTTTCCTGATAAGGAATGGAATAATAATTTGCGAAAGCAATAAAATGGTCAACGCGCACGATGTCATACATGGTCAGCATGTGCCGCATGCGTGAGAGCCACCAGCGGTAGCCGGTTAAGCGGAGATACGTCCAGTTATACAGTGGGTTTCCCCAACGCTGGCCGTCCTCGGAAAAATAATCCGGAGGAACGCCTGCCACACGCTTGGGTATGCGGTTTCGGTCAAGCTGGAAAACCATAGGATTGACCCATGTATCAGCACTGTCTTCAGCGACATAGATCGGCATGTCCCCAAAGAGGAGGATGCCCTTCTGGTTGCAGTACTTTTTCAATGCGCTCCACTGCAGGTCAAAGAGGTACTGACAGAAAATATGGTATTCCACTTCATCTTTCAGCTCTTCGCGGTACCGGCGAAGCGCAGCAGGCTTTCTCTGCCGCACATCCTTTTCCGGCCATGCGGTCCAGATCCCATCGCCGAAATGGTGCTTCAGAGAAAGGAACAAAGCATAATCCTCGACCCAGGGGGAACGCTTGCGGAAGGCGGAGATGTCCGGTTGCAGTTTTCCGGCGCTTTCTGAATAGCAGCGTCGCAGCAGTTTTTCGTGGACCAGCCTTACAGAGGGGAAATCAACCTGGTCCTCAGAACCCGCTGCTTCATATTCGTCATCGGTATAGGTAACGAGATGGCTCTTCCTCAAAGACGCCAGGGAGATATACAGGGTGTTCCCTGCATACATGCTTGGGGACTGGTAGGGGGACTCGCCAAAACCGGTTGGACCCATGGGCAGTACCTGCCATACATGGCAGCCGCTTTTGGCAAGAAAATCAGCAAAAGTATAAGCTTCTTCTCCAAGCGTGCCAATGCCTTCCGGCCCTGGCAGCGAAGAAATATGGAGCAGAATGCCGCTTTTTCTTTTCATGGCCGCTCTTTCCTTTCATAAAAATGGCACAGCGGGACGTTTCTCAGTCAGTCTGCAAACAGGAGCTGTCTTCCGGCGCACAGGAAATGACAGGTTATACAGCAAACAGCCTGCGCCTCGGGGAAATGGGTGCTGTGACCTGACAGCATAAGGTGCGCCGTCCTCCGTGCCGGAAACCTGTACAGCAGATGGGCCATTAGAAAATGAACGGTCCGCTGTTCAGGATGAGGCCAGACATAACACATGCAGAGAAGGCACTGCAGGAAGGACAATGATGGCGCCGTGGCTCCGGAAGATGCTTATGCATACGTGCCGTTGTAAAGCACATGCCCTTTCCTCCGGGCATGTAGCCGGAAAGGAATTGTAAAAAGCAGAGCGGGGGATGTCAAGAGCATGCAGCCTATAATTTTCATCTGATTTTAATGCTCGTCTCAGGAAAAAAACGAGCAAAAAAAAGAAAAACATGATAGACTGTAAATGGACACTAGAAGGAGGCGTATGTATGTCGGGCTATACGATCGAAGATATTGATATCATCCGTAAAAAGAGCGGGATCAGCTATCAGGAGGCTGTTGCTTTGCTTGAGTACCATAACGGCAATCTGGCACAGGCCCTGATTGACCTTGAGCGCAATGGAAAGCTCAAAAAGGATGATGTCAGGGAGACCAAACGCAAAGCGGGGAAAAATGGGATCATGAACATTGTGCATATGCTGTACAGCATGCGGATCTGCATCCGGCACGACGACTCAAATATTATCAATTTCTCCGTTCTGTTCTGTCTGATCTGTCTGTTTTTTGCACCCTGGCTGTCCCTGGGAGGATGTGTGCTTGCCCTGATCCTGGGCTACCATTTTTCTTTCACTCGCCATGACAGCAGTTTTGACCATGAGGACCTTGAAGAGGCTTTCCATCATGCTGCAGACAATGTGAAATCTTCCCTCGGGGACGTGGCAAAAGGCTTTACCGGCTTTTCACAGAACCAGGATAATCCTGCAGGAGAAAAAAACACTGACAGCAGCTATTACCAGACCAAGAACAAAACCTACCGCAGCGCCCCATCCGAAAAGTCTGTGCCCAGGCGCGTGGACAGCCAGGACGGACAGGTCCACTTCACACAGGACGGGGACGGCTATTCGAGTGCGACCATTGAATAAAAAGGATAATCCGTATGAGTACCATATTGATCGTCGAAGATGAAAAAAAGATTGCCAGGTTTCTGGAACTGGAACTGATTCATGAGGGCTATGCTGTCCGGTGCGCCTTTGATGGCCGGCAGGGACTGGAGATGGCAGAAAGTCCAGATGTTGATCTTGTGATCCTCGATCTTATGCTCCCGGAAATAAGCGGTATTGAAATCTGCAGGCGCCTGCGCCGGAAAAGCGATGTCCCTATTATCATGCTGACAGCCAAAGACGATGTGTCAGACAAAGTGATGGGACTTGACATGGGTGCAGATGACTACATGACCAAGCCTTTTAGCACGGACGAGCTTTTGGCACGCGTTAGG
>CAMNGW010000263.1 GCA_946538615.1 uncultured Clostridia bacterium | reverse complement strand
TAACATCACGTTTCCTTCAGTATGTATTTCAGGCAACTGGGGAAGGCATTGTCAGAACACAGTACTTGTCTGCAGTGCCTTTCTTACTTCCATCAGCGTGAAACCAAGTAAGTTCTGGCCCTTCCACTTGTTCATATCAAAGCGTTCATTATCCTGCAGCCGGATCCCGCAGGCCCAGATTTTATCTGACTGCGCACACTCAACCAGAAAGACATCTCCAGTATCCAGAAGCTGTTTCTTCAGGCTTTCATTCTGCGAGAACTTGGCAAACAGTCCTCTGAATGCAATTGTCTGCTTCATTCCATCCCAGATCTTACTGACAAAACCTGAAGCGCCTCTTCCGATTTCCTGCTGTTTGGCAGGGTCATCCGTTGCAAGCACGGCTGCAGCCGCACTCTCGTCCCCAAACAGCTTGCACTTGCGGTACATGATATACTGCTCGGAACATGAAAAGGTTATGCCATCAAGCACAAAGACGGACGGGTACCAGTTGCTCAGATAGCCATATGCTTCCCCCGGCAGATGGAAGAATACTGCGTTATACAGAGGGCCTTTGTCTTCCGGGACATCAGGTGACACAAGCTCATCCAGTGTTTTTTGTCCCATGGCCCGTATCTTTTCATCGATCACAGCAAAAATGATCTGCATCTTCGTTTCCGGATGCGCATTCTGGAAATCCTGGCATGCCCGGATCGCTTCTTTCCATGCCTGATCTGCCGGGTACCCAAATATACCTGCAGACAGCAGCGGGAATCCTATCGAATGGCAGCCATTTTCCCGTGCCAGTTCCAGGGAACGCATGTAAGCCCCATACAGCTGCTCGGGCTCATTATGTGTGCCATCTTTCCAGCACGGTCCGACAGCATGGATGATATACTTTGCTTTCAGCCTGAAGCCAGGAGTAATGACTGCTGAACCCGTGTCGCAATGTCCGATAGCGTCACATGCTGCCTGAAGCTCAGCATATCCTGCAGCGTCAAAACCAGCTCCGCAGACCCCGCCACCGGCCCACAGTCCTTCATTGGCTGCGTTGACAATCGCATCGGTATCCAGGTTTGTTATATTTGTCATACAAATCCCGATTGAACTCATATCGCCTTTCTCCTTTACTGCAATTTTGAGACCAGTCCAGGCGTGTGGTGCGTCACTCTGCTCAGATTGTTTCAGGAAAACAGGATGGCTCACCTGCAGTCTGGGTCCTTGAGGGTATTTTCCTTTAACCGGAAAAGATCATACTGATTCTGAACCGGCAGTAACAGACACCATGCACTGATCGTTACAGATAGCGATGCATCCTGACTAGCAACGTATTGCTTGCATTTATGCATAAGCGAACCAAAAGGATACAAGGGGGGGTTTGTGTTTTGTTCCAGCCTTCCACAAGACACACGTCACCCTTCAATCCTCCAGCCATCCGATCCTCTGTTGTTCACGAGGGCCAGGGCAATGGCCAGCCCGGCTATGCCGCCTCCGAAATGTCCCTGCCAGCTGACGCCTGCACTGAAACTGTAGAGCAGGTTGATCACGATACCGCGAAGAGCATAGTACGGGTTCAGATTATTCCGGAGATTATAGACAAGCGTAGCTGTCATGAGGCCCCAGATCGCGCCGCTTGCCCCTGCATGGATCCCATTGCCGCCAGTATAATTGATCAGCACAGAGGCACCCAGTGCCGACACCGCATAAATCACAGCATACTTTATGGAACCGATCCGGTTCTCAAGACTTAAACCATATATGACAAGGCAGATCATATTGCTGGAAAAATGATAAAATCCAAAATGCAGAAAGGCGCTGACAATCAGGCGGAGATATTCGCCATCCTGAAGAGCACCTTCATACATGCCAAAGTTGTAGATCGCCCTGTTCATGCCTGCAGTGTACTCATAGAATAAGCCAACAGCGTTCAGGACAAATATGACGACAGTAACAATGGGTATCCTTCTGTTGTTCCTCATCTGGAACCTCCTCATCAGGGTTTGCAGCTTTTGCATGGCTTATATCCATTCTGTATAATCTCTTCGCGCGTGCCATAAAATTCGATCCTGTTTTTCGGCTTGATATCATCGGCACCCGGGCATGATGGATCATGGAATTTCTTTGTGTTTTTATTCAGAATATACGTTGTCTTTTCTTCTTCGGGTTCCGGGGCAGGGGAATCGGTCGGTTCCGGCTGCGAAGGTACGGTCCTGCTGACTGACGCAGCATACGAAACAAACGCTGAGCTCCCGGCCACGCCGGAAAACATTTGCAGGTAAGCAGCTGTGTCCGGGTCGGATGTGATGGAGATGAGCCCTGAAACGGTCAGCTGATAAAAATCACCGTCTTTGACATACGCATCCTGTTCCCTCTGGACATCGTCAATATAGCTGATATGGAACCACGTGCTCCCGCTCAGCTTTTCAACGGAGAGAACGGAACATAGCGTATAATCGGACAAGGTCCCGTAAGACGTTTTACTGCCAGGTTTTTTATATAAGCTGATACCGGAGCCGTCTACGCTGTGGGCAACGCCAAAAGGAACTGCCTGTTCATAACGGCTGCTTTCTTCTGCAGAGGACGTGCAGCAAAACAAAGATGAGCATAATAGGACGGATACGAGCAGGATGCAGGAAACGAATTTACTGTACATTTTCATGGTCCGCTTCCTCCTCAAACAATTTTTTCTGCAGCATTCTTCCGGACGCCCGGTTCCTGCGTCTGAGACCCAGGCGATGCAAAGACGTCCTCTTCTGTCTCCCTTTCCGGAAGGAAGGAGATGGATGTGCCATCGCTCCTGCAGTTTATCGTGCCCTGCAGGTCAGTCCGGAACACTTCAGTACCGAGGGATTTTAATGAATCAAGCGTTTCCTGATGCGGGTGGCCATAGCTATTATACTTCCCACAGGAAATAACAGCAAATTCCGGATGCACGGCTTCAAGAAATTCTTTTGTGGTACTCGTTGTGCTCCCGTGATGGCCCACCTTCAGCACATCAGCTGCTAACGGAAGCCCGGAATCGATCATCATGTACTCCGAAGTGTACTCAGCGTCTCCTGTAAAGAGAAAAGAAGTATTCCCATAATCGACGCGGAGGACAATGGACATGTCATTGGTTGTCCACGCATCAAACCAGCAATGCAGGATGGTAATTGTTGCTCCGCCAAGATGAAGGGTATCTCCTTCAGCAGGGACAATAATCGGTGCACCCTGTACATCAGCATATTCCTCAATGGCCCGGAAACGGGCTGAGTCCCATCTGTTTGTCGGCGAAAGGATCAGATCAACTGGCACCGCATTGAGCACAGCAGGAAGCCCGCCTATATGGTCCTCATGCGGGTGCGTTGCAACCATGTAGTCAAGATGATCAAGCTGCAATGTGTTTCTGATATAGGAATACAGGAACCCGGAAACAGAACCCGGTCCGCCGTCAATCATCATGGATTCCCCATCACAGCATACCAGTGCTGCATCACCCTGTCCCACATCAAAATAATAGATGGTAAGATCAGCAAGAGCAGAAACCGGCAGAAAAAGGATCAACAGCAGCAGAGCAAGTTTACTTTTCATTGTCCCGGCCTCCTTTCTTTTCTGTTCATCTCTTTTTCAAAGGGTGGAGCAGTCTGCACCAGAACCGTTATGCAGGCGCCCTGGACTTCCCTGTCTGGCAGCATTCTCATCAGCTGGCTTCAGATCAGGCCTATCGAACAGGTGAGAATGTCCGTCTGCAAAATGATTCCTTTCGCTATCTCTGGTGGATCGTACATGTTCAAAAGGGGGAAAATGCTGTGCAGGCAACCGTCACTTTTTCCGCAGCTGAGCCGGATTTATGGTCACAGATAAAGGGAGATGAATCTGTTGCAGACAGAACCTGGTAAACCCGAACATTATGATCTGTTCCTGCATGTCTTGAACGTGTTAATGGGACGTCTGCACCGGCTTTCTGAAACCAGTTTCAGCTCTCAGCGTAAGCCAGACACATCAGCATATAATATATGGTCGCCATCCCATTTGCTGTTTGCTGAGGGGCTCCTGTACAGTTCTCGTTATCTTCATACATCGCTTCGAGGAGCTGGTAAACAAGATCAGAAACTTTTTCAGGATAGGAATGCAATGAAATCAGATAGATCAGTTCTGCTGATCTGTACAGTCCATTTGCAGTTTGCTGTGAAGCACCCTGCAGATTTCTGTTGTTCTCAGTCAGCGTATCATTGACTGTGGTAACCAAGGAGGAATCCACGCCATCCTCAAGGGCTATGATTGAGAGCATATCCACCATCCGATAAGACGCATTGGCCATTTCCTGTTCGTATCTGCCTCTGTCAGAGATTCATTCACAGAGGCGATGTAAGAACTGTAAAAGCCGGTGGAATCCTTTGAATAAGCTATGGCACTCAGTATGACAACACTGCCATACAGACAAAGGGATGAAACCTGGGGCGCGCCGTCAAGATCAGATAAAGATTCAGTAATGGAAGAAACAAGTTCTGTGACACGGTCCGCCCGCGCTTGGCTGCTGTCTGTTTCCTGGTTGATCACGGACAGCATGTACATGGTGCCAAGAGCCATGGACTCGGTTTGCTGGGGAGCTGACTCAGCAGCGTCATACATCTGTTCTACCAGTTCATTGACTGTCTCGATCCTGTCGTCCGTATAAGATGAAGCACAGGCATGAAAAGAAGATGCACAAATGACTGCGACAGCCAGCAGTGAAGCTAAGAAACGGTTCTTTGATCCTTTTCCCTTCCATAAATATTGCAAAGCAGAGGACTCATGGGATTTTCTGGCTCGCTTTTACAGTGTCTTTTATGATAAAAAGTAAAACAGCCAAAAATATGTTATCATAATTCCAACAGATTGTAAACAGAACGGAAATGGAATTTAGGGCTTTTGCATGAGGACTGGTCAAAGACTACATCCAGAGATACTCACCACTACTTGATCCATCCGAGTA
>CAMNGW010000262.1 GCA_946538615.1 uncultured Clostridia bacterium | reverse complement strand
TGTGTAGGGACGGATACCATCATCCGGCATTTGATATAAACTTATTTCTGCCGTCGCAACTCATCCCTGTGTAGGGACGGATACTCGATAATGTCGTGAAGAGTGCCTTCGCCATTGCGATCTTCGAGTCGCAACTCATCCCTGTGTAGGAACAGATACATGTCTGAGTAACTGACCACACACAATGCGTTAACCGCCTCAATTCATTCATATATAGAGACATACTATCAGCATTTTCTATAGAATTTTCTTAATCGGCATGTTTTATGGAGGTTTCTCCTTTGCATAAGTTTATCTTGACCTTGAATACCTCACCTAAACCCAATATACAATGGGGCTCTACTCTGCATGGTCTTCTCATGAGCATCCTTCCTCAGCCCTGGCCAGAACTACTCCATGCAACAGCAACTTCCAGTCCTCTTTCGCAATGGGTCGAGGTAGTCGATTCACATACTTTTAAATGGCACATTCAATCCTTAAATGATGAATTAGGACAGGTTATCGCTGAAGCCATTTCCAGACAGGAACGTTTGTACAGCACAAGACTGCGTACGGAGTTTCCTGTTACAGATGCTCAGGCTACATATAAAACAATATTCGAATTTATGGATGATCTGGCATCCGAAGCAGTGGACCGTAAAAGAATGTCGATTATCCTTAAGACACCTGCTGTTCATAAGCTTGAACAGCAGTCCATCATCTTCCCGTCAATAGAGCTTGTCGGGTACTCCCTCCAAAGAAAAATTTGTTCTGTATGTCCTGATTTAACTTACTCAGACCCGGAAATGATGGCTGAGATCTTATCCTGTGCATCGATCAACAATTATCATCTCCATTCTGCCACATATGGTCTGAATCACGCATATATGCTGGGTTACCAGGGATACATGGAAATCCATTTTCATGGTGCTCCGGAGCTCCGCACGCTGGCGTATATTCTTTTCCATTTTTCTGAGTGGTGTGGAATCGGCGCAAAAACCGCTCTGGGTATGGGCGGGTGTCTTATCGGCTGAAAAAGACTTCTCTTATTCAGCCTTTTTTCTTTTCCACTTCTGTATCAACCGCTGGTTGATATTTTTACATTTTAGTATTTGTCACATCCTCCCGGATGATTTAGCTGTTTATTTTTTATCAGTTTTGCAGTACAATAAATTGGAATTTCAAAAAAGAAGATGGTGCAATGGTTGTTAACCTCACAAACCATCCACATGAACAATGGTCTCCCACCCAGAAACTGGCTGCTCAAAAATGGGGAGATATTGTTGACCTTGCTTTTCCTTTTGTGTCTCCAGATGCATCATATGACGATGTCCAGGTGCTTGCACGGAACTGCTTTCATAAGATACAGGCACTTGCACCGGAATGTGTGATCTGTCAGGGAGAAATGACTCTGACCTATGCCCTTGTCTCGCTTCTGAAACATGCAGGGTTCTTTGTTGTGGCTGCCTGCAGCGAACGGCATGTCACTGAGGAAGTAATGGAGGACCAAAGCACACGGAAAACAGCTTATTTTCAATTCGTTACCTTTCGTCCCTACTAAAAAAAGAGGTGATTCACATGGCCGTATTGGCCTACTACACCATCCGTTCCAAACAGGCATTCATTTTTCATTCCAACGTTATGGTAGAGATTTCCGGTGCTTCCCGGATGATCGCAGACGCATTTAGGCAGCTTTTTGATGCCGCCGCACAATCTGGTCTGAAAACACAGACTTATCAGAAAGATGAACCTTTTTCCCTTGAAAAGGTGAAAGCAGCTTTCGCAGACGGCAGCATCCAGATGGTGGACGTGTTCTGCGGCGGCGGCAATGACACTGTCCTGTATGACAGTATAGAAAACTATAAGCTTGCCAATGCGGCTTTCACATATCGTCTGGAACATGCCTTTCCCGGCATGGTTCCGCTCTGCACGGCTGTAGAAACCAGCCTGGATGGACAAGGGGACTATAAGCAGGACTGGAAAAGGCTCATGAAACAAGTGGACCGGGAAAAGAACCGGATGCTTGCCGATACCTGTATCCCCATGCTCCCTTTCTCCCAGATGGACAGGAATGTGTTCCAGCCTGTCACCGGCATCTTAAAGGAACGTGACAACAGGGAAGTGACCCGTGAGAGCGCCGCAAAGTTTCAGTATGGCAAGCAGAATAACGTTCTGAGTCTTGAAGACCTTGTGCCAGATAAAGGAGTGGAAAGTCTCCTCGCCATGGTCCACGCCGACGGGAATAATATGGGCGAAAAGATACGGGGGCTTCTGGGGGACCTGACTGACTATGATACCTGCGTCTCCCGTATGCGCAGCTTCTCCTATGAAACTGACCAGACCTTCGCCAGAAAAGCGTGCCAGGCTGTGGATGCCATTTATAACAGTCTTGCCGGCACGAAAAAAATCCTTCCCGTCAGATGGCTGATCCGTGACGGTGACGACGTTACCTTTGTGTGCAATGCAAGGGACGCGCTCCTGTATGCTTCCACCTATCTTCAGTCTGTTGAGGACTCGACTTCAGGACAGTATTCCAGCTGTGCCGGCATCTGCATATTTCACAGCCATTATCCTTTTTACATGGCCTATGAAATGGCTGAACAGGCCTGTGAATCAGCCAAGGCTGCGCTCAGAAAGACGGGAAACAGGCAAGGCTCCTGGCTGGATTTCCACTATATCCACAGCGGCCTGAGCGAAGACCTAGAACTCACCCGGAAAAAGCAGGGAACAGATGATCTCATCGCGCGTCCCTTCAGCCTCAGACCTTCCGCCATCGCCGGAACCTTCTCCATTGAACAGCTCAGCCAGCTGGCAGCCGCTTTCCAGGCCCTCAGGACTCAGCGCCAGTCCGGTGAGCAGACGGTTACCCGTACAAACATCAAAACACTTGGCAGTGCCTGGGAGGCCAGCCGGCAGAGCGGTCCTGACGAGCTTAAGCGCGTCTGTGCAAGGGCGCCCGGACTCAAGAGCAGACTGGAGACGATCTGCGGCCGCGATGACGCAAGTCAGCTCCGCCTCATCTATGATCTTTCAGAAATTTATGATCTCTGGTACGCCGGACAGGAAAGGGGGAAGTGAGCATGGAAAACTGCCGGAAACTGATCAGAATCACACTTCTCTCCGATCTGTGCTCAGGGAACGGAAAAAGCACGGGCAACCGTGTCGATACGGATATCTGGACAGATCAGTACGGATTCCCTGTGATTCCCGCAAGGCGCCTGAAGGGCTGTCTCCGGGAAAGTGCGGATTTTCTGGCTTCCCAGGATTATGTACTGCCTGAAAGCCATCAGAAGGTTACCCCTGATCTTGTGAACCGCGTTTTCGGTGACGCGCACAGCCAGGCCCTTTTCTCTCTTGAAGACGCACTTCTCCCCGACTACAGATCGCTCTGTGCCACACTCAAAGACATGAAAAAAAGCGGAGGGTTCTGGGACTCATCCGCTTCAAGGGAACATGTGCTTGAAACCTATACCAGGATCCTGGGACAGACCCGCATTGAGAACGGTGTGGCCGCAGAAAACTCCCTGCGCTTCACCCGCGTCCTGAACCAGTATAACCCCCTCGACCCTGCCGTCCCCCTGGTCTTCTGCGCTCCCGTCACCTTCGTGGACATGTCGCCGGAATATCCGGAACTGCTCAGGGTCTGCTGTGCCGCCACACGGCACATCGGTACGCACCGCAACCGCGGCCTTGGCCAGGTCCATCTGGAGATTGCAGAACAGGAAACAGAAGCCATTCAGCCGGAGATCGGGCTCCTTCCCGGGACCCAGCAGAATGAAGAGATCACCCTCGAGTTCCGGTGGGCTTTCGATTCATCGGTTGTGCTCATGAACGGGGTCGAAGTCCCCTCTTCCATTCCCGGACGTTCTGTCATCGGGTGCATGTCCGAGGCTTATCTCATGGGCCATCAGGCCGATGATGTGTTCCGCACGCTCTTTCTTTCCGGCGACGTTCGCTGGTCCGACATGACACCTGTCATTCACGGCACGCGCTCTGTGCCCACGCCCGGCATGATGACCTATCTGTGCAACCAGGGGACATATGAGAATGCTTATTTCCTCACAGACGCTGAAAAAGGCAAGCAGAAGTCCCTTCATGACACATTCTGTGTAGCCGAGGACGGGAAATATCTGATCGCTTCGCCCCAGACTGACTTTGTCTACCACCACAGACACGCCCATGGCGATACGGAAGCCCAGCTGTACCAGCATACCACGCTTTCAGACGGCATGGTCTATGCTGGACACGTTACCTTCCCTGCTCCCCTTCTTGACACGCTCCTCAGCCTTCTGAACCGGGCACGCTTCCGGATCGGCAGGAGCAGAAGCGCCCAGTATGCTGTATGTTCTGTCCTGTCTGTCCGCCAGCTGCCTGCAAGCGACAGTGCACTTAACACAAAAGACGGGGAGACCATCTATGCCATTCTGGACTCAGATCTCCTTCTCTCCGATGAAGGCATCCTGACTGCCTCATCTTCCGCTGTACGCAGATGCATTGCGGAAAAACTCGGCCTGGATGCTGAGCCTCCGGAAGATAAGCCTGATTACTGCCGTTTCCATCAGCTGGGCGGCTATCAGGCACAATGGCAGCTGTGGAAGCCCCAGCAGACAGCTGTCTGCAGCGGAAGCGTTTTCCCCTTCAGAGCAAAAGAAGGAAAAGTGCCTGAAACATTCACATTGGGTGAGTATGTCCAGGAAGGCATGGGGAAAGTCCGTATGGTAAAAGAGTCCGGCCTCCCCCGCACAGCTGTTCCTTCCTCTGTGGATCAGCATATCCCGGGCCACACACATACCGTTCAGGCCCTGAAGGACACCCTGCTGTACCTGACGGCCCAGGAAGACATGCATTTTACTGTGGAAAACCTCTTCCAGCATTCTGGGGAGGGATGGTCAAAGAGTGAGAACCGCGGTCTCATGGCCAGGATCAGAACAGAGCTCAAGCTCTGCAACACACCCAAGGATA
>CAMNGW010000261.1 GCA_946538615.1 uncultured Clostridia bacterium | reverse complement strand
GACTGTTTTTAACCGGATCACACAAATCCGGAAAACTGAAAGGATACCATTTCAGCTGGGTGGCCCGGGCTGTGCTCTGGCAAAGCTGATTTGAGACAGTACCAGTGAGCCGGTACTGCCTCATTTCTTTTTTATGCAGGAAGGGAGGAAACTCTCTATGATGACCAATAAAACAAGAATCCTTTTTCTGGAACGGTACCTGATGGAAAATACGGATGAAGAACATACTGTGCCATTGGCTGAACTGCTCCGTCTGTGCTCTGATTCAGGCATGAATCTGACCAGGGACACTTTGAGGGATGACCTTCAGACGCTGAGCGACATGGGTGACCAGATCGAAAGCAAACGCGAAGGAAAAGGGATCGGATACAGAATAAAGGGACGCCTCTTCTCAACCGATGAGCTCAGGCTGCTGATCGATATCATTGCAGCATCCGACCTTGCGGGTTCTCAGGAAACCGAGAAACTTGTCAACAAGCTGGGCCAGCTCACGAGCAGGCACATGAGGAGCCAGTTACTGACGCCCCGTTTTTTTGTTGAAAAATCAAACAGACCAGACATGATGCGCCACATGGAAAAAAGCATGCTGATCATTGGAAAAGCCATAGAGAAGAAATGTAAGCTCGCATTTCACTATTATGAATATAACGGCTACAAAGAAAAGGTTGCGCGCCGGCATGGGGCGGAATATGTTGTGCAGCCCTACGCCATGACCTGCCGGGACGGCCGGTACTATCTGATTGCTTATTCGGATCATCGGGATAAGGTAATCAGCTATCGGGTGGACAGAATGAATGAGGTCCGCATGCTCAGGGAAGCAGTCAGCGCACCGGAACTTGACCTGCAGGCTTACATGAGGGCCATGACGAGAATGTATGCGGGTGAGCCCCGGCGTATTGAACTGCTGTGCGATGATCCAATGATGAAGCATATCATAGATAAATTTGGGCAGGATGCAGTCACGCATAAGATAAACCATGCACAGTTCCTGTGCGAAGCCGATGTACAGATCAGTCCAACTTTCTTTGGGTGGCTGTTCCAGTATGCAGGTCAGATCCGCGTAGCAGGGCCTGCCGACGTGGAAATGATGTATCAGAATATGCTGAAAGTTGCCCTGAGGGCACAGCAGCGTTTGGAGATGCAGTGACCATCAGGCAATAATTGGTTTCAGGCCAAGAAACATCTGATAGGTAGCAAGGGCATAATCATCTGTCATGGCAGAGACATGGTCAATGAGGAGATGGACTCTGAGGTACCATTCCAGAATGGGGAACAAATCGCTGTCACGGATATGGGAAAGGGCATACATATATGCCTTCACAAAGCGTTTCCCAAGACGGTGAAAGAGCCTTAATTCATAGGCAAGCCCTGTCCTTCCGTGCACAAGAGCATCAAAATCATCCAGGGACAGAGCAAGGAGAGGCTCATAAGCATGAAGGATACCGGTGATAGTAGCAAAGCCTGTGATTTCCACATTTTCTGCGGCAGGGGAAGCGTAAAGCGTTTTTCTTGCGACTGCCCTGCAGGTATCGAGGATCCGGCCGATTTCTGAATCCTCAGCAATCAGAGAAGGGGCGGAACCTTCCTTATAGATATCTTCATGGTCCAGATAAGCATTTACAGCACTCTGACGCCCAAGATTGGACCAGGGAACGGAGAAATCGCGGGAAAAACCATGGGGATGATTTCCCAGCAGAGCAGGAGGATATTCTCCATATGATTTTTCATCCCAGGCTTCCTTGAAATGAGCGATGAATTCATCTTCAGTGAGGATGCGTTTTTCCATACCGTCAATCATGTCTGACATGCAGTAGGCTATGTCATCTGCTGCTTCCATAATATAGGTAAAGGGGTCCCTTGCATAGGGAAGGACACCGCAGCTGGACCGGAGCGTGCTGACAAGATCAGACTCTGTGTGGAAAAAACCGGGCTTCTTTGTGACACCCTGTGCCTTGATCTGCTCACCGGGGGCACGGGTATATTTGAGTGCACACAGGAGTGTGGCAAAAGTCATGTTCAGGCTGGATTCGTCCACATCAGTGTGAAGACGCGTAAGAATCCGGAATCCCTGCGGATTGCCATCAAACTCGTCAAAATCTGAGAAGAGCGGAAAACTGAGCTGCTGTATGTCAAGACTTCCGAAAGGACAGACGTTCCGCAAGCCTGTTTTTGCCCAGGCACGTATAGCAGCTTCGCCAAAATGCCCAAAGGGTGGATTGCCGATATCATGCATAAGACAGACATTTTCCACAACGGCAACAATTTCAGAAATCTGCTCCTGGTCGATGTGTCCCCGCTGATATAAACCAAAAGCAATATCATTGGCGATCAGCCTTCCAAGATCGGAGACTTCAAGGGAGTGGGTCAGGCGGGAACGTACATTGGAATTGGGCTCAAGGGAGAAAACCTGCGCTTTCTGCTGGAGACGGCGGAAAGAAGAACAGTAAAGGATACGTGAACGGTCTGAGAAGAATTCGTCAATCGGGTGCCTGCGCGCTTTGGAAGAAGGACGGAAGCGGAGGGTGGACAAAAGAGAAGAATACTGGCTCATACAGGAACCTCCGTTATATTCTTTTGGATGATACTGATAGAATTATAACTGTTTATGAAAAGACAAACAAGGGAAAAACAACGCAGAAAATGAGAAGATGCTATACTCTACTGTGCCGGCACAGAGAGTCGGAAAACTTACAGGATATATTAAAGAGGAATCGCAATGCATACGCTTGGATATTATAATGGCCGCTATGATGAGCTGGACAAAATGATGATTCCCATGAATGACAGGGTATGTTATTTCGGCGACGGGGTATACGATGCTCAGGCGTGCAGGAACAGACGCCCTTTTGCTCTCGAAGAA
The DNA here is from genome assembly GCA_946538615.1 of uncultured Clostridia bacterium. GTDB lineage: Bacteria > Bacillota > Clostridia > Christensenellales > Aristaeellaceae > UBA2943. Next base: position 2,082 of record CAMNGW010000261.1, on the reverse strand, counting down.
CACCTTGACCGTTTTTACCGTTCTGCAGCTGCGTTAAGCATTCAGATTCCGCTGACCCGGGATGAACTCAAATCTTTGCTGAGTGAACTCATTGAAAAGATGGACAGCCCGGACCTGTTCGTGTATTACCAGGTGACAAGAGCGACAGCGGACCGCGACCATACTTTTCCGGACGCGAAGGCCAACATGTGGGTAACGCTCAGGCCCCTTACGCTGGGCGATGGGAAAAAGCCGCTTCAGCTGATCACACTTGAAGACACACGTTTTTTTCACTGCAATATCAAGACACTGAACCTGATCCCTTCTGTTATGGCTGCACAAAAGGCAAAAATGGCGGGGTGCGAGGAGGCTGTTTTCTATCGTCCTGGCGGAAGAGTGACGGAATGTGCACATAGCAATGTCCATATCATCAGAGATGGCAAACTGGTGACAGCACCGGCTGACAATCTGATTTTGCCGGGCATAGCCAGGGCACATCTGATCCGGGCCTGTAAGACACTTGGCATTGAGGTGCTTGAGGAACCTTTCTTCCTGGACGATCTTTTTCAGGCGCAGGAAATACTGGTCACAAGCAGCTCAAAACTTCTGATGCACGCTGATTTTCTGGATGGAAAGCCTGTAGGCATGAAAGCCCCTGAAACCTTTGAGACGCTCCGCAGCTACCTTGTGCAGGAGTTCCTGGATGAGACCGCCTGAGCGTATGGACGGCTACTCTGACAACTCAGCCCGGTCCTGATGGTATTGGGGCAGACTTTCTTTTCTTTTGCTGTGAATGCTGTACAATACAGTCAGACCCGGACAGATTGTGGGCATAGCTCAGAAAAAGGAGGAGAAAGCTATGAAGAATAAAGTACGGATGAGATGGGTTGTACTGTCTGTTACAGCACTGATTGTGCTGATCCTTCTTATGAGGTGCATATCCATCGTACCTACTGGCTATACAGGGATTGTGACCACGTTTGGGAAAGTTGAAGAATATACGCTTGATGCAGGTTTCCATCTGAAAACACCCGTGCAGGCAGTGATACTTATGGACAACCGCGAGCAGAAGACCGCATTTACAACTGAGGCCTTTTCTTCAGATATCCAGCAGGTGGAGGTTGTGGGTTCAATCAACTTTGCCATCAATAAGGCGACAGCCATGACGCTATACAAAGAGGTAGGGACTAATTATTTTTCCACACTGGTGATGCCAAGACTGCTTGAAAATACGAAGGCAACCTTTTCCAAGTTCACAGCGGAGAACCTTGTGGGGGAAAGGGAGAACCTCTCCATTACCATCCGGGAGAAAATGACAACAGAAATGGAAAAATATGGCATTCATGTGATCTCAGTGTCCATTGAAAATATTGATTTTACCGATTCTTTCACGGACGCTGTTGAGGCCAAACAGGTTGCAGCCCAAAAGAAGCTGCAGGCTGAGATTGAGCAGGAACAGGCAACAATGGAAACCCGCCAGGCAGCTGAACGGCAACGCATTACGGCAGAAGCGGAGGCAACCGTACGTAAAATAGAAGCGGATGCTGCGGCTTATGCTACCAAGGTTCAGGCGCAGGCAGAAGCTGAAGCCAACAAGCTGCTGTCAGAATCTTTAACCACAGAACTGATCTCCTGGGTCCAGGCAAAAGGATGGGACGGCAAGCTGCCTGTCTACATGGGATCAGGTGAAGGCTATACACTGCCTATTCTGGATATGAGACAGGCACCAGCAGAATAATAAGTACAGATCATCCGGGATGCCCCGGATGGTCTTTTTTACCTTGCAAGAAAGCTTAAAGTCATGTTATATTCAGTCTGCAGACTGGAGGCTTTTTTATGCGCTTTTTGATTTGGCTTTTCCTGCTTGTTTTTCTTTCCTCTTCTTCTTTTGCAGAAGGGATCTATGCTGATGACAGTGAAGGAACTGAAGGGACACTTGTGATCCACGGAAACGGTGCATGGGAATACTACGGGGACAGCCGTGAACTGCCCGGGAATAGTATTTCATTGGGTTATATTCTCAAGCGGGGAGAGGCGGGTTCAGAGGTTCCTGGATCGGACAACCTGAAGTCAGAAGATACCTGTGATTTTTTTCCTTCGGCT
>CAMNGW010000260.1 GCA_946538615.1 uncultured Clostridia bacterium | reverse complement strand
TTGCTGACGTACAAACAGGCTACCCTACTTTTATGCGCAATGAACCCATTGGTTCCACAACCAGTATTGTAGCGCAGATGTACCAGGAACGTGGACTTCTGCCCGGGCCCAAGCTTGCAGGGCTCATGGCGGCAGCGATTCTCTCGGATACCGTCATATTCAAGTCCCCCACATGCACTGAGAAAGACAAGCGTCTTGCTCAGCGCCTTGCCAGGATCGCTGGGATTGATCTTGATTCGCTTGGCAAAGAAATGTTTTCTCTTTCAAGCGGAGGGAAGACGCCCATGGATCAGCTGAAAAGTGATTTCAAAGAGTTCCGCCTTGGCAACCATATCCTTGGTATCGGGCAGATCACATCCATTGATACATCCGCCTTTCTCCCCAGAATGGAGGAATATCTTGTCTGCATGAACCAGATCCGGGATGAAAAACATTATGATTCTGTCTATCTCATGCTTACAGATGTCCTCAGAGAGGGCACAGAACTCCTTTTCACTGGTGAAAAGGAAGCCATCCGTCAGGCTTTCGGCTGTGAATGTACGGAAGATCACCATGTCTATCTGGATAAAGTTGTGTCCAGAAAAAAACAGATCGTACCTGCACTTTCTGCTTTGTGGGGTTAAGGAGGATATATGAAAAGGCTTACACGTTTATTGGCCCTTATGGTGTGCATCTCCCTTCTGCCACTGTCAGGACTTGCTGACGCCATGCGATATCATATCACCTTTGACGCAATGCCCGGAAAGCCTGGCTCTGTGGTGGAAGGACTCGTCGAGCTCCTTGAAATGCTTCAGATTGATGCCCTGCTGACCTTTAATGACAACCCGGAGTGCGAGGGGTTTGAAATGGAAGCTTCTCTGATGCTTGAAGAGGATGAAGCAACCAGACTCGATTTTTTTCTCTACGGCCTTGAGTCTCTGTTCCACATTCAGAGTCCTCTCTTCAGGGACTATAACCTGCTCATCAACGTGCCTGCCATCCTGGAATTCTGTATGAAGATTTATAACCATATGGATATTCCCTTGCAGTATATCAGCCTGTGCTATCCTTATGTTACCGTCGACCCTCTCAGGCGCGTCTGGTCAGAGATCGAGCATGCTCTTTCAGCGCCCGGGGATAAGGGAGAAGTACGCACTTATACAGTGGACGCACAAAAGCTCGCAGAACTGGGCAGAACACTTCAGGATATGACATATACTTCGCGTGAGGTCAGAATCTGGCTGGAAGCTATGACTTCCATCAGCGGTGCAGGTGAGTCCCTGACAGAAATCATTGACAATATCCCTTATTTCCTTGAAGAATATGTACCGGAAATACAGGTCTATGAAAGCTCCACCGAGCGCAGATGGACCATCGGGGACAAGCTGACACTTTTTCACAGTTTAGCAGAAGATAACAAATACACAGCTGCTGCATATGTTCCCGGTTTGATCTATGGTTCAGACTTTTCGATGGAGTACGTCCTGGAAAGCGGCCCTGACACATATAATGTTCACTTCTCCATTATCCTTGGCGAAGATGATAACTGCCTGCTCCGTGGGACACTCGATTCTGACTCACTGCCTTCATCTTTACATATCAATAAGCCTTTCTCTGCAGAAATCCAGTTTGAGGGCGCGCTCCTTGATTCGCTGTCTTTCTTTACCACAGATAATGGCTGTCTTGATACAAAGCCTCTTACGGACGGTCTGCATTTCCGGATCGAGGGAAGTTCTGACTCCATTTCCCTCTGTCAGGACGGGAAAAAGCTCATCACAGCAGTGATGCAGACTGAAGCGCCCGAAGTCTATGGCTCGCCGGATTACAACGTTTACGACATAGAAGGGCTGAATCTTCTGTCCCTTTATGATTCGACACTTTCAGATTTCCTTTCTGATATTAAGGACCTGATCATTCCAAAAGTCCTTCCCATTATCAGGCACCTTCCGGTATCCACCGTTGTCTCTCTGATGGATGTCCTCCAGGACGGCGGTGTACTTGACCTGCTGGCATATGGTGCTGACTTCGGCTTTAGTGAAGAGGAAGAAGAATACGAGGAAGAAGACTGGTAAATCCCCGCCCTGCTTGCAGCAGGGCTTTATTGCTTTCTTCTGTTCCTAATCAATCGCATGCTATTGATTTTTTTATGTGGCAGGCGTATACTTCCAGCGTTTTCCATTGCGCATCAGCAGTGGGTCAGTTTCCAGAAAAGAAAGGAGGATACAGATGGAACCCACGCCCGGTATCGGGCTGACAATCAAAAGGATCCATGGCTGCCTTCATGCGGAAGCTTCCCGTTCCTTTACATCCATCGACCTCACGCCTGCCCAGGGGCATTTTCTGGTTGTTCTGCATCATAAATATGCAGACCGGGCACGCATGAAAACCATGGAAACAGAATTTCATTGCGCCCAGTCCACAATAGCCGGCATTGCCTCCAGACTGGAAAAGAAAGCCCTGATCGCTTCTTTTCCGGATCCCGGGGACCACAGGGTCAAATGGGTCTGTCTGACTGAGAGCGGCAAAGCTCTGTGTGAACAGTCCAGACGTTCCATTTCCCTTGCCGAGCAGAAAATGCTCTCCACACTCACGCCTCAGGAGCAAGAGGTCCTTGAAAGTCTTCTTAAGCGCTGTGAGGCGGCCTTCGAACCACAAACCAAGTGAAAGGACGATCTGCTTTGATCCGAAAGCTACTCTCCTATGTCAAGCAATATAAGACAGCAACCTTTCTTACACCGGTGTGCATGATCGGGGAAGTCCTCATGGAGACCCTGATTCCCTTTGTCATGGCCTGGCTCATTGACCGGGGCATCAACCAATCCAGTATGCCGGATATCTGCAAATACGGTCTGATTATGCTTCTGTGTGCCACCTTAAGTCTGATGTTCGGTATCCTGGGTGGAAAGTATGGTGCTAAGGCATCAACCGGCTTTGCGGCCAACCTGAGATATGCCATGTATGAGCATATCCAGTCCTTCTCCTTTGCCAACATTGACAAGTTCTCCACTGCGGGCCTGGTGACACGCATGACAACAGACGTGACAAACGTGCAGAATGCGTTTCAGATGACGCTCCGCATCGCTGTGCGCGCACCGCTCACTTTCCTGTGTTCCATTGTTATGTGTTTCATCACCAACCAGCGCCTTTCCTATATTTTTCTCATTGCTGTTGTCTTCCTCTCCTGTATGCTGGCTCTTGTTGTGCGCCTTGCCATGCCGCGTTTCAGGGCTGTCTTTGAAAAGTATGATGCACTCAACGCCTCAGTCCAGGAAAACGTCTCAGCCATCCGTGTCGTCAAGGCCTTTGTGCGGGAAGATCATGAAACAAACAAATTTGACCGCGCTGTCACCAATCTTTATCAGATGTTTGTCCGTGCAGAACGGGTCGTGGTCCTCAACTCCCCTGTCATGATGCTTACCGTTTATACCTGCATCATCATGCTCTCCTGGCTGGGTGCCAAATACATCGTGGCACCCGCAAGCCCTGATCTTGCTCTGACAACGGGTCAGCTGACATCTATGTTCTCCTATGTCATGTCAGTCCTTATGTCCCTCATGATGCTTTCCATGATCTTTGTCATGCTCACCATGTCCCTTGCCAGTGCAAAACGAATCTGTGAAGTCCTCGATGAAAAGCCGAGCATCACAAATCCCGAAAATCCTGAAATGAAAATCACAGATGGTTCAATCGATTTCGACCATGTTAATTTCTCCTATCAGTCCGGTTCTGGTGAGTATACCCTGAAAAACCTCAACTTCCATATCCGTTCAGGGGAAACTATCGGTATCATAGGCGGAACAGGCTGTGGCAAATCATCCCTGGTATCTCTGATTTCACGTCTTTATGATGTCTCAGAAGGCAGCGTGAGCGTCGGAGGCAAAGATGTGCGCAGCTACGACCTTGAGGTTCTGCGCAACCAGGTTTCTGTTGTCCTGCAGAAAAATGTCCTGTTCTCAGGTACGATTCTGGACAACCTCAGATGGGGCAATCCGGACGCTACGCTTGAGGATTGTCAGGAGGCCTGCCGTCTTGCCTGCGCAGACGAATTTATCAACCGCTTCCCTGATGGCTATGAAACACGCATTGAACAGGGCGGCAACAATGTCAGCGGTGGCCAGAAACAGAGGCTGTGCATTGCAAGGGCTCTGCTCAAATCCCCTAAGATCCTGATTCTGGACGATTCCACAAGTGCCTGTGACACGGCAACAGATGCCAGGATCCGCAAAGCTTTCCGCGAGGACATTCCCGATACCACAAAGCTTATTATTGCACAGCGGATCGCATCTGTTCAGGATGCGGACCGGATCATGGTCATGGATAATGGCGAAATTGTAGCTTTCGCACCTCACGATGAGCTTCTCCGCACAAGTGAAATCTATCGTGAGATCTTTGAAACCCAGACACAGGGCGGCGGAGACTTCGACCGTCCGGAACAGATTGGAGGTGCTGCTGTATGAACCGCGGCCCGAGAAAAAGCGGAATTCAGGCCATGAAAGACCTGAAAACACAAAAAGGCACCCTTTCCCGTGTGATGAAAATCGTCATGCGCTACTATGCCCCGCACTTTATTTTTGTCGTACTCTGCATCATAGCAGCCACGTACTGCACCCTTCAGGGCACACTGTTCATGCAGCAGCTCATCGATTCGTATATCACGCCTATGCTCAAAGGCGAAGTTGCAGTCGATGCCGGCTTTTCAGCCCTTTCCTCTGCCCTGATCCGTCTGGCTGTGATCCTCACCATTGGCGTTGCCTGCAACTACGCTTACAACCGCATTATGGTGAATGTGTCCCAGGGCTCCCTTCTGCGCATCCGCAAAGAGATTTTTACCACCATGGAGAAGCTCCCGATCTCCTATTTTGATACCCATGCCCACGGAGATATCATGTCCATTTATACCAATGACGTTGACACACTCCGCCAGCTCATCGGGCAGTCAATCCCAACATTTATTGATTCTCTGATTACCGTT
>CAMNGW010000259.1 GCA_946538615.1 uncultured Clostridia bacterium | reverse complement strand
GAAGGATTCTCAGTATCAGCATACCGATTTTCTTGTGTACATCCTCAGGCTGTGCTTTCTTCTCCTCAGGAAAAAGTGCGGGACGGATCACGATCTTATCCGGTATGCCATATGTATCGCACCAGAATCGCGTTACCCCTGCATAATCTGAATCCTTTGATATAATGACATAGCGCCTTTCACGGGTCTCTTCCTGTCCAAGGAGAAAGCCAAGATAGCTCACCAGATGCATATCAAGGGATTGTTTTCCATTGGCCACTTTCATTGCGTGAAAAGGTACGGTAGAACCTGTGATGATGTCCAGGCTGATTTTATCAGCATGCTCTGTATAAAAAAGATAAACCGTATCATCTTTTGTCAGACGTTTCAGACCCTGCAGCCCTGCATCATGTACGTTTTCAAAGTCCACCAGATAGACAGCGGGCATCATATTCATTCTTCTCCATCCTCCTCATTGTATCCTTCATAAAGATGTTCCAGCATGCGTTCTCTGTTATCCAGAAACAGCTTAGTCAACTGATAGCTTTCAGTTTCCTCCCATACGGTCTTATGTATGCCGGTTTCGTCAAACTGTAAAATCTCAGCTTCTTTCATTCCGAGCAGAATGGGCGAATGCGTGGCAATCAGAAATTGCGACCCTTCAATGGCCATCTGATGGATATGACAGATCAGGGTCAGCTGGCGCTGTGGGGACAAAGCAGCTTCAGGTTCATCCATGATGTAAACGCCTTCCCGGCTCTCATGCTGCAGAAAATGCAGGAAGCTCTCCCCGTGCGACTGCGCATGATAATCCGGCATTGTCCCATCATCATATTCAAGGTTGGTGACCGTTGCCACATTAAAAAAGCTCTCAGCCCTGAAAAAATACCCGGAATTGCGTTTGCGGTATCCTTTTACCAGCCGTATGGCATCCTGCAGTTCAGAGACATCATTGTAAGTCGAAAAACGGTAATTCCATGTACCGCCTTCAGGATTGAAGCCGTAAGCCACAGCAATTCCTTCAAGCAAAGTTGACTTGCCTGTGCCATTTTCTCCGCTGAAGAAAGTAATATTGTGATCAAAATCGAGACGTTCCATATTCCGCAGCGCTCTGATCCCGCGCAGATAAGAATCCTGCGCTACTCCTGACCAGTCAATGACGGCGCTTCGGATAAACTGATTGGACAAATCATAACCTCCCGACAAAAATCATACTGTTGACGACATTATTTCATATTTTGTCTGATTGTCAATCCGCCGATTATTTCGTTTTTTCCCGATTAATTCACCTTTTCCTCTTGTACATGCACTGTTTTTTTGTTACTATCCCAGATGTAAGAAATTCATATCGTAATCCGCTTATATGACAGTCGGGTTAAAGGAGGATTTTCATGGATCAGGTTTTTGAAAAGATGGGAAAAATTGGTATCATCCCAGTTGTCGTACTCGATGACGCCAAAGACGCAGAAGCACTGGGCAATGCGCTTATGGAAGGCGGTCTTCCTTGTGCTGAAGTGACTTTCCGCACTGCTGCCGCTGAGGAAAGCATACGCATAATGGCCAAGAAATTCCCGGACATGATTGTAGGTGCTGGCACCGTTCTGACAATTGACCAGGTCAACCGTGCATGGGACGCTGGTTCCAAGTTCATTGTCAGCCCTGGCCTGAATCCCAAGATCGTTGAATATTGCTTGAACCGTAATATCCCCGTATGTCCTGGCACCTGCACCCCCAGCGACGTCGAACGGGCTCTTGATTTCGGACTTGACGCCGTTAAATTCTTCCCTGCTGAACCCGCTGGCGGTCTGAAATTCATCAAAGCTATCGCTGCGCCGTACACCACTGTCAAGTTTATGCCTACAGGCGGCATCAATCCGCAGAATGTCCGCGATTATCTGGCTTACAATCGCATCCTGGCCTGCGGCGGCAGCTGGATGGTTACCAAAGATCTGGTAAAAGCAGGCGATTTTGCAAAAATCACCGACCTTGTCCGTGAAGCAGCCGGTATCGTCAAGGAAATCCGCGGCTGAACCAAATTCCATATATAAATAAAGGAGAAAATGATCATGGATCTGAAATTGAAGAGCGCTTCTGAATGCAAATATGATGCGGCCAGCCTCGGCGAAGTCATGCTCCGTCTTGATCCCGGTGAGGGCAGAATCCGCACAGCACGTTCTTTCACAGCCTGGGAAGGCGGCGGAGAATACAACGTCATTCGCGGTCTGCGCCGCTGCTTCGGCATGCGCACCACAGTTCTTACAGCTTTTGCAGACAATGAAGTTGGCCGTCTGATGGAAGACTTTATCCTGCAGGGCGGGGTGGATGTTTCCCACATCAAATGGATGAAGACCGACGGTATCGGCAGACTTTGCCGCAATGGCCTCAACTTCACCGAGCGTGGATTCGGCATCCGCGGTGCCGTTGGCTGCTCCGACCGTGCTAACACAGCCATTTCCAAGGCAACACCTGAAGACTTTGATTTTGAAAAGATCTTTGGCGAAGAGGGCGTCCGTTGGTTCCATACCGGCGGAATCTACGCTGCTCTGTCTGAGCAAAGCTGCGAGACGGTTATCGCCGCTATCAAAACCGCAAAAAAATATGGCACGGTTGTATCTTATGACCTGAACTACCGTCCATCTATGTGGAGCGCAATCGGCGGACAGGCCAAGGCTCAGGAAGTCAACCGCGAAATTGCCAAGTATGTGGATGTCATGATCGGCAACGAAGAGGACTTTACAGCCTGTCTGGGCTTTAAGATTGAGGGCAATGATGAAAACCTCAAAACACTCAATCTCGAAGGCTACAAGAAAATGATCAACGAAGCAGCAAAGACTTATCCGAATTTCAAAGTCGTTGCCACAACGCTGCGCACTGTCAAAACAGCCAGCAAAAATGACTGGAGCGCACTTTGCTGGGCTGATGGTGAAATTTACCAGGCACAGGAATATAAGGATCTCGACATCCTCGACCGTGTAGGCGGCGGCGATTCATTCGCATCAGGTCTGGTTTATGGTCTTATGACTACCGCTGATCCTGAGAAAGCTGTCAACTATGGTACTGCACACGGTGCTCTTGCTATGACAACCCCGGGTGATACGACCATGGCCAATGTCAAAGAAGTAGAAGCTCTTATGAGTGGTGCCGGCGCCCGCGTAAAGCGCTGATTCCTTTAGCCCGTGAAAACGGGCTATTTTTTTGAAAAACATGAGGTAGAACATGGATACATATGTGATTAAAAAAGATCAGGTAAAACCGCTCCTGGATACACGTTTCGTCAAGGTGTTCGATATCACTTACGATAACGACCGTCATTATTATGACGCTACGCGCCACAGCCTTGATGATCTCGTGGCCATCAAAAGCAAAGAGGATTTCAGAAATATGCTGCCGGATGCCGTAAGCTGCTTTGTGATCCTCGAACTTCCTGACCGTCCCCCTCTGCTTCTTCTGAATCGAGAGTACCGTTATCCCACAGGCCAGTACCTCCTCTCCGTGCCGGCTGGCCTGATTGACCCTGACGATGCAAAGGAACCTGTCCCTGCCCTTGCTGCTGCCAAACGTGAAATTGAAGAGGAAACGGGCATCCATCTGACTCAGGACGATACGCTGACCCTTGTCAATCCCCTTGTATTTTCTTCACCGGGCATAACTGACGAAAGCAATGCACTTGCCTGTGCTGTGATCCGCAGGTCAAATCTGAATGAACTTTCCCAGTCAGGCGCTGTTGGTTCAGAGCGTTTTGACGGATTTATCATGCTTACAGCGGATCAGGCAAAAGATATCCTCCGCAGTGGCCGTGACAAAGAAGGCATATTTTATTCTCTTTATACTTGGGCCGGCCTTATGTGGTTTGCCAGCGGAATGTGGCATAATAAAGAATGACTGGGATATTCCCAGTCATTCTTTTATTCCTCTGCTTCTTCCTTTGTCTCTTCCTGCCATGCACTCGCAAAATAGATGATATCTGCTATTGCATTTTTGGACCGGTTGCCAAATGCATTCATGCGTTCCCCGTGGAAAACCATCCAGGTGCTTGTTCCCCCGTCCAAATTATATGCCTGGATCACATCTCCCTGGCTGTAAACAAGCTCCGAAAATTCATCCATGGTAAGACCCTTGCATTTTTTTCCATCTGTAGTACGCTTCTGGTCAGGGCCTGCAGAATAAACAGCAACATACTCCAAAGGGCCGGTCTGTCCAAAGCAGATCCGCTGTGCTTTTTTCTTTGCCCCGTAAGCAGTTGCTCGGTAGCTGAAATCTGTCATCTGTTCCCCGTTGAGGACAACAGCCGGTCCAAACGAGTAAGTGGAGACAATATTGCCCTCGAATGCTTCGATGTCAGCCTCAGTACAGCGTGGAATAATGGTCAGATCACCCTTGTCATCAATAATTAAGATGTCCAGCGCGCCAAGACCAGTCTTTGAATCCGGATTGGCATTGGCTACATAAGTGACGTAGTTCCGGGTGATGTGTTTGCCATTTTTGGTTCCGCTGCGCTTTTTGTCCAGATTGGTCACATCTCCTGAAATGGCGAGAACAGCATTTACCCGGTCCGCCAGTTCGGTGGCATATTGAGCGCCATTATAGATCTGGTTGCTGTTTGTACCTGTCACATAGGAGCGCAATTGGGTCGGGTCAGCTATTTTGATCCTTGCAACAAGATAGGCTGTATCATGAAAGATCCCTTCCTCAATGGTGACGTGCAACGAAGGATCTTCGTACTCATAATCCCCCTTGTAATACGCTTCATTGACCTCATCCATAACTACCTTATCCACAGGAATCGGCACTATTTCTGCCAGGCTCTCTGTAAACAGCACCAGCATTGTACACACTGCCAGCATCAACTTGGATATACGTCTCATGTACTTCGTATCCTCCAGCATTTCTTGATAAGAGCAACGGAATGTATTATACGGTATAGGATAAAACACGACAAGTGATTTCTGACGACTTTATCCCATTCTGTTTTGCAACGG
>CAMNGW010000258.1 GCA_946538615.1 uncultured Clostridia bacterium | reverse complement strand
GGACCTTTGCTTTGACAAGTCACTGCAAATCCCCGGAGGCCCTTTTGAAATGGGTGGATTATCTGTATACCAAAGAGGGCTTCTTTCTTGCCTGTTCTGGGCAGCTGCACGATGAGTACGACGTGACAAGTGACGGCTACTGGTACTGGGTGGACGATGTTCAGACGGTACAGGAGTCTATCCTGGTGGATTCGACCATTTCTGAAGGTACGCCCATGCCGCTTTATATGGATGCAGAGTATCAGATGATGTTTGACGACGAAACGACGCGGACAGCAGTGATTGCTTTGAAATCTTTGCATGACGTTTCGAAAATGCCTTATCCGATCACGAATAAAACAAAAGAAGAAAGGGACGCTATCACCCGGGTCTGGTCAGACCTGGGTAAATGGATTGAGGTGTCCATGACATGGTTTGTCACCGGAGATGTTGAATTGAATGACCAGACTTGGACCAATTTTGTCAATGAAGCCAAAACGCACGGTGCGGACCAGATTGTTCAGTTATTTCAGGATGGATTAGGTTCTTGAAACAATCAGGAAGGATAAATGACGATGGATTACAGAGAAATGATGTCCTATCTAAAAACAGAAACCGTAAGAAAGCAATTCATGCAGCTCTACGGCACGCAGCCGGATATGATCGAGGCGCAGATTGCCCGGCATACGGAGCTGATGGAAAAACACCAGCGCTTTTTCGGGACAGACAAACCTATACATTTTATTTCTGCTCCTGGGCGTATGGAGATTGGGGGCAATCACACAGACCACAACCACGGCAAAGTGCTTGCTGCGTCTGCGAGTCTGGACACATTGGCGTGTGTCTCTAAGCGCGATGACTCTTTTGTCCGCGTTCGTTCTGAGGGATATCCCCTTATTGAGATTGATCTCAGGACATTGGATCCCAAGGAAAATGAAAAGGGAAGAACAGCCGGACTGATTCGCGGTGTAGCTGATAAAATGGTCCAGCTTGGTTATAAAATCGGGGGCTTTGAAGCAACAGTAACAAGCTCTGTGGTTTCAGGAAGCGGACTGAGTTCATCTGCTGCCTATGAAGTAATGACTTGTGCCGTCTTCGACAATCTCTACAACCAGGGGAATATGGACTTTACTGTAAATGCCAAGATTTCCCAGTACGCTGAGAATGTACATTTTGGAAAACCTTCGGGCCTGCTTGATCAGATGGCAAGCGCTGCGGGCGGACTTGTGACGGTGGATTTTGAGAATGAAACTCCTTTAGTCAAGTCTTTGCAGTACGATTTTGCCGGCCATGGATATGCGATTTGTGTGGTCGCTCCGGGTGGAAGCCATGCAAACCTGACGGACCATTATGCAGCTATTCCATCGGAGATGAAGAAGGTAGCTTCTTTCTTTGGAAAGTCTGTTCTGCGCGAAGTGCCTGAAGAAACATTTATGCAGTCATTGGGCGAATTGCATAAAAAAGTATCTGATCGCGCTATTCTCCGTGCTTTCCATTTCTACAAGGAAAATGCACGGGTTGACGCACAGGTTAAAGCGCTTGAGGAAGACGAGCTGGAAGTATTTTTCGATGCCATTATTGAAAGCGGAAGAAGTTCTGCGATGTACCTGCAGAATATCTATGCTTTCCCGGACAAGCAGCCTTTAACACTTGCCTTGGCTCTGGCGGAAAACATCCTGAAGGGCTGTGGAGCCTGGCGCGTCCACGGCGGCGGATTTGCGGGTACAACACTGAATTTTGTACCGCTTGACAAGCTGGAGATCTTTAAGAAGACCATGGAGAAAGCCTTTGGGCCACGTTCCTGCCTGGTATTGAATATCCGTCCTTTTGGGGCATACGAAATCAAGTAAGACATTTTGCATACTTTTGACAGGATATGATTTAATCAGTCATGTCCTGTTTTTTATGAAAATAGAGCGCTGTGTTCCAGAAGGCTTGTCATCCGGCAAATTGATTGGGAAAAGTATGAACCGCTGTGATCTGGCGGGCAGCTGCTTTTAGGCGTTCATCTTCTTGAAGGCGCATCCGATCCGGGAGAGAGGAGAGTAAGAGGAACGGAAGGTCACCATGACCTGGAGATGCGGAGTATGTCTTTCTTGTGCAAAAAAGCCTGGAATGTAAATACTGGGCCTGTAACGAATACTTGCCTGATCCGTTGAGCAGATCTGTAAGGATGACGGTTCATTCTTCTTGTTGTGTTATCACGTGCCCGTATTGCTTTTTATTTTTTATTCTCATTAAAGATTAGATTTTTTTCAGACACAAAAAACCCTCGGAAACAATAATTTCCAAGGGTTTCTGCTTAAAGCTGATAGGCGGATTTGAACCGCCGACCTCATCCTTACCAAGGATGCGCTCTACCGACTGAGCTATATCAGCACGGGCAACGGTGCATATATTAGCATGTTCTTTTCAAAAAGGCAAGTACTTTTTTTACACACCGCATGAAGAATGGTTTCAGATCCAGAGGCGTTTGGTTGGCACGAGTTTTTCGTTTTCATCAAGCCAATAGCTGGTCAGTGGTTCAGAAAGAAGGGGATCTGCCTGAAAGCGTGTATCCGGAACATGGAGATGTATAGGACCGCGATGAAGGATCAGGGAAACATAATCAGATATGTTTTCCAGGCGAGTATCAAGAGAAACTCCGAAAAGCTGCTCTTTATTTGTGATTTTGCTGCTGTCATGATTGTCGGAGCCCGAAGTCATAACAAGGTGGAACTCCTGAGCATAATGATATGCATAAGTATCATTCACATCATTGTTTCCGGCATTGGCCACCTCAGCACCGTCGCAGTATCTGATTCCTAAGCGGATATACTGCATATAATCCCGCATGCGGAAAGGGTGGGCCTGGATTACGGCACCGCCACCTTCATGGACCAGTTCCAATTGACGCTTCCGTGAGCATGATTCAATCTCCGGATGATTCATTAACCACAGCTTATCAAGCCCATAAACCAGATATTCGTCGTCACCATAACCTTGCTCCCAGCCAAAGAAAACATCCAGGCCGATTTTCTGCCCCTCTTCATATGCATCTTCGAATCCTCTGCAGAACTCGTTGATTTTCTCTTTCCAGGGCAATTCACGCGGTACAGCACAATTGCCCCCAAAAAAGTGGTCTGTTACAATAATACCTGTGAATCCAAGATCTTTGTATTTCCTGACATGTTCTTTCCCTGTGGATTTGCCGCAACGGCTTGAAAGACAGGTGTGCATATGTGTCTCATAAAGAAAGGACATAACCGCTCCCCTTTGCCGAGAGAAATCTCTTAGAGTTGAAATCCGAGACGGGCGTATTGTAACACAGATTATGGAGGCAAACAATCTTGTGTTTTTCCACTGAGAGATTATAATCCGACACGTTCCTAATGAAAAATGTAAACGGATCAGGGAGGAAAAGAATTGCGTAAATTTGTACTTCATCTTGTCAAGCACAGGACACTGGTGGTTGGAATGAGTTTTTTGCTTATCCTGGCCTCGGTACTTGTCATCATGATGCCCAGGGTGAGTTCAAATGTATATCTGTCAGAGATCACTGAAAAAGAAATGGAGAACATGCCAGATAACTGGAGCACGGGCTCAGTCGTTTTTGTTATGACAGAAGGGCTGAAGGACCTGGAACAATACAGTCTGGAGAAGCGGCTCAGAAATGTCGGACATGTTTCAGAACTTATAGGCTACTCTTCTCTGACAGAAGGCAATCTTCCGGCAGTATTCCTGCCAAAGAGAATTCAAAAGAGAATACAAAACGGAAAGGCCCGTTTATGCATTCTTATTCTGGATGATCAGCTGCGTTCTGAAAATACGCAAATTGCTATCCAGGAACTGCGGAAAGTTGCAGAGGGGGCTTGTCAGATAACCGGGCCAGCTGTGATTCTTGCAGAATGCAGACAGATGCTTGACATGCAACTGACCAGAGTATTGCTTGCAGTACTAGCGCTGACTCTGATTGTAAGCGCTATCGCATCCCATTCTGTTACATTTCCCGCATCCTGTGTGAGCTGTATCGTGTTATGTTCACTGACAACTGTAAGCTGTGGTTCCATTCTTGACCAATCCGGTTCCGTATTAGGAAAAATCACTGTTCTTTTACAAATGCTCATGACGTTAGGATACTCCGTCATATTGTGGAAGATTTACAGGGAGCAGATGTCAATGGGTGTTCCTGGAGACGAGGCTATAGCGGAGGCTGTAGCCATACCATTTCCTGCTTTTTTCTGTGCTGGCCTGATTCTGCTTATTTGCTGTACAGCTGTCTGTTTTTTGTCTGGTAATTTTTTTCTGGAACAATATCTGCAACCTCTGTATGGTACAGTGATCTGTATATTGGTTAATGGGTTAACTCTTCCCTGCATGATTCGTATGCTGGGCAGACGAGTCACATATGCTGGACCCGGATATACAAAAACGCTGGTACATTTTGACCTCAGACATTACATTGCCCTGAGCGTTGCAGCAATGATTATGCTGGTTGTTCTTGTAACGGTGGGCTGCGTCATGTCATGGAACATGAGTTTTTCTTCTGCATTGTCTGAACATACAGAATCACTCAAGGTTCAAAAGGCGATAAATGACACTTTCGGGTACAGTAATATATACAGGTTATCAGTGGACGGACAAATGACAGCGGACAGGAAAAATGACATGATCCGGGCAGTGAAAAATGTACCAGGTGTCACGGATGTCACAGAGAAAGGTCCATTTGAGGCTTTTTTTACCACGACACCATTCATCTGTCTTCAGGAAGGCGGTACACAGTTTTTCACATTTACACTGGTCAGTGAAGGGAAAATAACGGCGGATGAACAGCTCCGGGAACTGGAGGAAATCCTTCAAACATATGAGCCTGAGGCAACGCTACAGGGGGAAGCCATTACACTTCTGGAATGGAAACAGCATATGGTTAAGATCCTGTGCTGGCTGCCATTGATCTGGATGGCTGCAGGCTTTGCTGTCACTATGGCATATACCCGCTCAATAA
>CAMNGW010000257.1 GCA_946538615.1 uncultured Clostridia bacterium | reverse complement strand
TTAAAGCCGCTATGCTTGACAGCGACCCGCGCCCTCTTTACATCCATCATTGGGGAGGCAGCAATACCACGGTACGCGCCCTTCTGAGCATCTATGAAGAATATCACGATACGGACCAATGGGAAGAGATCCTCGGAAAGGTAACCGGAAAAGTGGTAATGGTTGGTGAAGGGGAAGACTACTGTGTAGAAAACGAGGGTATCAAGGAAAAGTTCCCGGGTCTTGTTTTCGGCGGGCTCCGTTCCTTCTTCAACTATGGCTCATATGGTGCTGCCGTCAATGGTCCATATTACTATCAGTCCGAATATCTGCTTGACGCCTTCAAAAAAAACCATGGCGAAGTTCTTGGCCATTTCTATCTGAGCGGCGACGGCCAGGTGATCTATGGCGAGCCTATGGTGGCCCAATACGGTCTGAAAACCTGGGTGGACTGGAAGGAACTGATGCCCAACTATTCCAACTCTTCCTACCTTCCCATGGTTCCCCGCTGGGACATGGACCGCTATGACTGGCTCTGCTGTCAGTTCAGCAGCTGCTACATCGATATCGGGCTCCGTCAGGATGTCGCCAACCGCGGTGACCATTATACCGAGATCATGTTTGATGAACTCGCTGCACGTGCCGACTGGGCCTGCATGTCTCCTGAACTGTGCAACCATGCCCCTGTGGTACATGCTGACAGCCTTGATTTAAGCGCGTCTGCCGGGGGCACCGTTTCCTTGTCCGGTACAGCAACGGATCCCGATGGGAACAATGTTCTGGCCCAGTGGTACGTACCATCTTCTGCCTGTGTGTACCATGCGAAAGTCGATGCTGAAGGAAAACAGGCCGATTTTGAACTGCCTGTCACAGCCGATGGCTTTACTGCTCAGTTTGTTGTGCCGGAAGACGCCGTGTCAGGCGACGTGTTTGTTGTAAATCTTGAAGTCAAGGACGAGGCCGACCGTCCAATGACCCGTTTCGTCCAGTATGTCATCACCGTTGAGTGAATAAGTTCCCATTGCTCTGTATATATATCAATCAGAGGCAGCCTGACGGCTGCCTCTTTGATATTGTATGATGCCTATGCTCAGCGTATATGCGCCGGATCCTGTTCAGGTCCTCCATCTTCCGTAAAACAGTCCCATCTGTTTCTCCGCGTTCTGTGCACCGTAACCGAAAAGCCCAGCAGTATGCATTTTTACCAAAAAGCACTTCTTTCCCCGATCAGAACCTTCTGATATAATGCATTCCGAACATGTGCAGGAGGTGCGAATGATGTCGCAAAATTCTGTTGTATCCCCCTTCAGGCTCGGCTTTGGCCTGATGCGGCTCCCTAAACTTGAAGACGGCCGGATCGACATTCCCCAGGTCAGTGAAATGGTGGATCGTTTTCTCGATGCGGGCGGTACCTATTTTGATACCGCATATGTCTACGACAATGGCGAATCGGAAAAGGCCATCTGCGAAGCCCTCGTCAAGCGCAAAAAGCGGGAAAGCTACACACTTTGCACCAAGCTGTGTGCATGGGCACAGGGCACCGACGAGGAAGGCGCAAAACAGCAGTTCTGGACATCCCTCGAACGCACGGGTGCAGGGTACTTCGATTACTACCTGCTCCATGCCCTGCAGCGTTCCAACTACACCAAGTACGATGAATACCACATCTGGGACTTTGTCCGTGACCTGAAAGCAAAAGGTCTGATCCGGTACTATGGTTTCTCCTTCCATGCCGACCCGGAACTCCTTGAGCAGCTCCTTGATGCGCATCCGGACGTGGATTTTGTGCAATTGCAGATCAATTATGCTGACTGGGAGAACCCGGGTGTTGCCTCGCACCGGAATTGGGAAATCTGCCGTGCCCACGGCAAACCCGTGGCCATCATGGAGCCTGTAAAAGGCGGTATCCTGGCCGATCCCATTCCAACCGTCAGACAGGTCTTTGACAGAGCAGACCCCTCCGCTTCCTATGCCAGCTGGGCCATCAGGTATGCCGCCAGTCTGGACAATATCGTTGCCGTCCTCTCGGGCATGAGCAGCCTTGAACAGATGGACGACAATCTCCGTACCATGAAGGACTTCCGGCCGCTGAATGATGAAGAGTACGAAGTGATCCGCCAGGCGCAGAAGGCCTTCGATGAAGACAAAGCAATCCCCTGTACTGCATGCCATTACTGTACTTCAGGCTGTCCCATGCAGATCCCGATCCCTGAGATATTTACGGTCTACAACCGCCGCAAAGGCAGTCCCGCGTTCCGTACGCGCCGGGAATACGCTATTGTGACGCAGGGAAAAGGAATAGCCAGTGAGTGTCTGCAGTGCGGTCAGTGTGAAAGCGCCTGTCCGCAGTATCTTGGTATCATCGATTACCTGAAAGCCTGCCGTGAGTTCGAAAGCTGAAAGACATGTTTTTCCGGATTTCAGTTCCGGTTCCATACTATCTGAATCAAAGGGCCGCAGAATCAGTTCATCTGATTTTGCGGTCCTTTTTGTTTGCACTCTCTTTATGGCGGATCATGACCCGCTGTCCACCTGCTGCTCTGTCTCATCCGTACGTCTCAGTATGTCCCGCAGTGTCTTGCCATAAAAGAAATCATGGACCATCTGATCATACTCTGTCCACAGCGGCAGTGTCTCACAGACATCCTTTCTTGGGCAGACATTGTTTTCATCAGCCAGGCACGCCACTGAAGACAGTGTGCCTTCCATGAGCTCGAGGATCTCCCCTACTGTATACTCCTCGGGCTTCCTCAGGAGCTTGTACCCGCCCCCTTTTCCGCTTGCCCCCACCAGAAGACCGCCTGAAACCATATCTTTCACGATGATCTCCAGATACTTCTTCGATATCTCCTGCCTTGCGGCGATATCCTTAAGCGGAATATAACTGCCGTCTTCATGCTCTGCAAGATCAATCATTACGCGGATGGCATAGCGCCCTCTGGTCGAAATCATGAAAATCATCCTTCCGATTTTTTGCCTATTATACCGCAGGGTAAATAGGTAAATCAAGTTATTCACCTATTGACATAGTAGGTGAATGTATTTATAATGAGGCTGCACTCGCAAGAAAGGAAGGAGTTTCCCCCTCATGATCTATGCAGACAATGCTGCTACAACAAAAATGAGTCAGGCAGCCATTCATACCATGGTTTCCGTGATGAATGAAACCTACGGCAATCCCTCCAGCCTGTATGGGATTGGTCAGCAGGCAAAGGAAGTTCTGGAAAAGGCCCGTGAAGATATTGCCCAGGTAATCGGAGCTGAACCCCGTGAAATCGTCTTTACTTCAGGCGGAAGTGAGGCCGACAACCAGGCCATTCTGTCCGCTGCGGAGCTGGGCAAGAAAAACGGAAAAATGCACATCATTTCTTCCGCTTTTGAACACCATGCGGTCCTTCACACCCTGGAAAAGCTGAAAAAAGAAGGCTTTGACATCACCCTTCTTGATGTGCATTCCAATGGAATTGTTACAGCTCAGGAAGTGGAAGATGCGATCCGGGACGACACCTGTCTGGTCACCATTATGTTCGCCAACAACGAAATCGGGACCATTCAGCCCATCCGTGAAATCGGAGCTGTCTGCCGCAGAAAGAATGTTCTTTTCCACACTGACGCGGTACAGGCCATTGGCCATATCCCCGTCAACGTCAAGGAAGATAACATTGACATGCTTTCAGCATCTGCACATAAGTTCCATGGGCCCAAAGGCGTCGGTTTCCTGTATGCCAGAAAAGGCATCCGTCTTTCCAATCTCATAGAGGGCGGTGCCCAGGAGCGCGGTAAACGGGCAGGTACCGAAAACGTACCCGGCATAGCTGCCATGGCAGAAGCACTGAAAGAAGCCAATGCAAACATGGCCGTTCACGCTGCTCAGCTTACGGCTCTTCGTGACAGGCTGATTCAGGGACTGAGCCGGATCCCCCATTCAGCACTCAATGGAGATGCCGTGCACCGTCTGCCGGGCAATGTGAATTTCTGCTTTGAGGGGATTGAGGGCGAATCCCTTCTGCTCCTTCTTGATGACAAGGGAATTCAGGCTTCTTCGGGAAGTGCATGTACATCCGGTTCACTTGATCCCAGCCACGTTCTTCTGGCCATTGGCAGAGTCCATGATGTGGCCCACGGTTCTCTGAGGCTGAGCCTGGGTGATGACTCGACCCAGGAAGACGTTGACAGTATCATTATCGCCGTCGAGGAGGTTGTTGCCTATCTCAGGAGCTTCTCCCCTGTCTGGCGCGATCTGTGTTCGGGAAAAACCCATTTTATTCTTTGAGGAGGCAGACAAAATGGCTTTGTACAGTGAAAAAGTCATGGACCATTTCCGCAATCCCCGCAATGTCGGTGTAATTGAGGATGCCAATGGCATCGGTGAAGTCGGGAACGCGAAGTGCGGCGATATCATGAAAATGTACCTGAAAATTGAGGACGATGTCATTCAGGATGTCAAATTTGAAACTTTTGGCTGCGGCAGTGCGATTGCCTCAAGTTCTATGGCCACTGAACTGATCAAGGGGCAGCCTGTAAGTGAAGCGATGAAACTGACAAACAAGGCAGTTGCTGAAGCCCTTGACGGTCTTCCGGATTATAAGATGCACTGCTCCGTTCTGGCAGAAGAAGCCATCCGTTCAGCGCTGGAAGATTACAACAGCAGAAAAGCACAGCAGACATGATCATCCTGATTGCCTAAAAAGAGCCGGGACATTACGTTCCGGCTTTTTCCATGTCCATGTCAGAGGGTACCGGCAGTCAGATAGTACCCGCACGGAAAGGCTATCCTGGCCAATGCGCAGACCGCAGCTGCCGGGAATGGGTCTTTTTCCTCCTGCTCAGTTTTTCTTTGTGCGTGATTACGCATTATCGCGGTCCCATTGTCTTGGAATTGACAACATGAATCCAAAAGGGGTAAAGTATACTTGTGTTTTGTACTTCGTTTTAACATATTATAGCAAGAATTCCCCCATCCTCTGCAGGTGGTGGGATGAATT
>CAMNGW010000256.1 GCA_946538615.1 uncultured Clostridia bacterium | reverse complement strand
TCAGGCTGTTCTTGGCCGCCTGGCTGTTTTCATTGATCAGAGCAATACGCATAGCGATCTTCCTTTCCGGTTTTCATTTTATACAATCAGTTTAAGATAGCGTTCAAGGGCATCTTCCCAGGCCGGGAGGCGCGGGAACCCAGCCTGGTCAAGGCTGGCTTTGCTGAGCCTGGAATTGAGGGGACGCCTGGCGGGCGTCTTGTATTCCGTTGTCGGAACGGGACGGATAGCGCATTTCAGGCCTGCGTGCCCCATAATGGATGAAGCAAATTCGGCCCAGGAGCAGAAGCCCTCATTGGTGGCATGGTAGACACCATACTTGCTGGTCTGGATCATCTCCACAAGCAGCGTGGCAAGGTCATCGGAGAAAGTGGGCGACCCGATCTGGTCACATACCACGCTCAGCGACGGCTTTTCCTTGCCCAGACGCAGCATGGTCTTCACAAAATTGTTCCCGTTCACGCCATAGACCCAGGAGGTACGGACGATAAAATACGCCGTCATCTGGCTGGTCACGGCGACCTCGCCCTGCAGCTTGCTCTGCCCGTAGATGTTCAGCGGGCCCTTGGGGTCCTGTGTCTCGTAGGGCCTGTCGCCGTCCCCGGGGAAGACATAGTCTGTGGAAATGTACATGAACTTGGCCTTGACCCGCACAGCGGCGCGCACAAGATTCTTCGTCCCCAGTCCGTTGACAAGGCTGCATTTCTCGATCTCATTCTCCGCTCTGTCCACCGCCGTAAAGGCCGCACAGTGGATCACCGCGTCAGGGCTGACCCGCGTCACATAGTTCATGGTCTCGTTCTCGTCGGTCAGGTCAAAGTCCTGCATATCCACGCCCACCGGCTCAATGCCGGCTTCAAGGAGGCGCGAGACAACATCATGTCCGAGCTGTCCATTGACACCTGTCACAAGTACTTTCATAGCTGCAATCCTTATCTTCCCGCATACATATGCTCATAGTAGTTCTGGTACTCGCCTGCAAGGATGTGCTTCCACCAGTCCTGATGGGAAAGGTACCACTGCACCGTCCGGTGGATGCCCTCGTCAAAGCTTGTCTCAGGCAGCCAGCCGAGCTCCTCATGGATCTTGGTGGGGTCGATCGCATATCTCCGGTCATGGCCGGGGCGGTCGCGCACATAGGTGATCAGGCTCTCCGGCTTGCCCAGCTCGCGCAGCACGGTCCGGACCACGTCCAGGTTGGTGCGCTCATTGTGCCCGCCCACATTGTACACTTCGCCCTCGCGTCCCTTGCGCATCACCAGGTCGATGGCCGCGCAGTGGTCCTCCACATAGAGCCAGTCGCGGACGTTGAGGCCATTGCCGTACACCGGCAGGGACTCGTCGGCCAGGGCCCGGGTGATCATCAGCGGGATCAGCTTTTCCGGGAAGTGGTACGGTCCGTAGTTGTTCGAACAGCGGGTAATGGATACGGGGAGGCCATAGGTCCGCGCATAGGCCAGCACCAGAAGGTCCGCACCGGCCTTGGAGGCCGAGTAGGGGCTTGAGGTGTGCAGATGCGTTTCTTCTGTGAAGAAAAGGTCCGGACGGTCGAGCGGGAGGTCTCCGTAGACTTCATCGGTGGACACCTGATGGTACCGCTTGACGCCGTACTTCCGGCTGGCATCCATCATGGTCTGGGTGCCGAGGACATTGGTGCGGATAAAGATGCCCGGGTCCTCCACCGAACGGTCGACATGGCTCTCGGCAGCAAAATTGACCACGATATCCGGCTTTTCCTCCGAAAAGACCCTGTCAACAGCCTCCCGGTCCGTGATATCCACACGCTCAAACCGGAAATCCGGATGAGCAAGGGCGCCTTCAAGGTTCTCAAGGTTGCCTGCATAGGTCAGTTTGTCCAGACATACCACACGGTCACCGGGATGTTTTTCCAGCTGATAATACACAAAATTGCTTCCAATGAATCCGGCACCGCCGGTCACAAGGATTGTCATGGCGAACCTCCAACATGCTTTCACTTCCGCATATGCGGCAGCGGCATTATAACATAACGTTTTTCATGAAACAAGGCAAAGTCACGTTTCCCACAGACTGTGGAGAAGCCCTGTGCATTTTTTCTTAAGACGGCTTCTCCACAGCCTGTGCGTATTGTGGGCAATCTCTGCCTTTCCCCATGCCCCGGCCCTCTTTTTGTCCACAGATTTGTGAATAACCTGTGGAAACTGTGGATATCACAGGTCAAAGTTATCCACAGTTTCCACATGGTTGCGGCGCAGGCCCTCCACAAAGGCTTCAGGGGGCTGGCAGACAAAATGCATGCGCTTCCCGGTTATGGGATGGGTAAAGCGCAGCGACACGGCGTGAAGCATCAGCCGGGGCACGCGGACACCCCTGCCGGACCCATAGACCGGGTCGCCGCACACCGGATGCCCCACGGACTTCATGTGCACACGGATCTGGTGGGTGCGGCCGGTGAGGATGTGCACATCAAGGAGCGTACAGGCCCGGCCCTCGCTGAGCACCCGCCATTTTGTGACGGCCTCCCGTCCCTCCCTGTCAATGGCCATGCGCTTGCGGTCGTTCCTGTCCCTCCCGATGGGCGCATCAATGACGCCCTCTGTCTCCCGCATGGAGCCTTCCACCAGGGCCAGGTAGTGCTTTTCCGTCTCCCGCTCGGCCAGCTGCCGGGACAGTTCCATCTGTGCCGCATCCTGTTTGGCCACCATCATCAGGCCCGAGGTCTCCTTATCCAGTCTGTGGACAATGCCCGGCCGGATCTCCCCGCCGATGGACCCGAGGCTGTCGAGGTGCCAGAGCAGGGCATTGACCAGCGTGCCGTCCGGGTTGCCCGGGGCCGGGTGGACCACCATGCCGGCGGGCTTGACAACAACGGCGACGGCCTCATCCTCGTAGAGGATCTCCAGGGGGATGTCCTGCGCAACAGGCACAGAAGGCAGGGGGGCCGGCTCCGTGAGCACCACCAGGCTCCCCGCCTTCGGCCGGGTGCCCGCTTTGCGCACCACCGTCCCGTCCACCGTGCACCGGCCGTTGTCCATCAGGGACGCGACCCTTGAGCGGCTCAGGTGCGTGAAGCCCGAGAGCTGCACGTCCAGCCTTGTGCCATCCGAGGGGACAGTCCACTGCTTTTCCCCCGTCTCTTCATCCAGTTCGTCCAGATAGGTATCTTCCATCTTTTTATTCCTTTCTCTCCCAGGCGCCGCTTTCAAACAGCAGCGAGCAGGCCAGCAGGGTGACGCCGCACACAATGGCGGTATCCGCCACATTGAAGACCGCGAAATCCACAAACTCAAAAGCAATCATATCCACAACGTACCCCTGCACGAACCGGTCCAGGAGGTTGCCCGCCGCCCCGCCCAGGACCAGCATCGCCGCGGTGCGGGAGAGCCTGCTGAGGCGGTACGGCCGCAGAAAGAAATACCCTGCCGCAAGCAGCGCCAGCGAAAGGGCGCCAAGGAGCCACGGTCTTCCCGAGAAGAGGCTGAAGGCCATCCCGGTATTGGCGGCATACGTGATCCCGATCACCCCGGGGAGCAGGGAAAAATGCGTCTGCGGTCCGACGGCCATCTTGCTGAGGCGGTCAAGGAGAAAAACGAGTATAGCGGTCCAGTACATGAGATCCCTCCCATCCCCTGCCTATTCGCCGAAAGGCTGCACAATCCTGCCGCGCTTGACTTTGTCCCGCCCCTCGGCTATCCTCTTGCGGAAATCAATGACGCTTAAAGAAGGCAGGAAGCACTATGGACAAAAAAGCACTGGCACAGATGGTGATCGGGAGACTGGCTGAAGCCTACCCGGATGCGGACTGTTCCCTGGAATACGACGAAGCCTGGCGCCTTCTGGTCTCCGTACGCCTGGCGGCGCAGTGCACGGATGCGCGCGTGAACACCGTTGTCGCTGAGCTGTACCGGAAGTACCCGACCATGGAGGCCCTCGCCGCGGCTGAGCCGGAAGACATTGAGGCCATTGTCAGGCCCTGCGGGCTGGGGCACAGCAAGGCCCGGGACATCTCGGGGTGCATGCGCATGCTCATCCGCGATTTCCACGGCCGCGTGCCCGACACCATGGAGGAGCTCCTCAGGCTCCCGGGCGTGGGCAGGAAGAGCGCCAACCTTGTCCTGGGGGACGTTTTCGGGAAGCCCGCCGTGGTCTGCGATACCCACTGCATCCGTCTTGCCAACCGCATCGGCCTGGTGGACGGCGTGCGCGACCCGGAAAAAGTGGAGCGCGAGCTGAGGAAAATCGTCCCGCCCCAGGAGGGGAACGCCCTCTGCCACCGCTTTGTGGAGCACGGCCGCGCGGTATGCTCTGCGCGCACAAAGCCCGCCTGCCACGCATGCTGCCTTGAAGATATCTGCGAAAAGCACCTGGAGAAGTGAGATATGACACGCAAGCTTTACGAAGAAGACAGTTTCCTTTTTACCTTTACCGCCACCGTCCTCGCCTGTGAAAAAAAAGGGGACGCCTATCTGGCCGAGCTTGACCGGACGGCCTTCTTCCCCGAAGGGGGCGGACAGGGCGCGGACCACGGAATGCTCGGGAGCGCTGTGGTGACCGACTGCCACATCCATGGCGGCCGGATCCTGCACACCCTGGACCGTCCCCTTGTGCCGGGGGAGACCGTCGAGGGCACAATCGATGCCAAGCGGCGCTTTTCCTTCATGCAGCAGCACAGCGGCGAGCACATTTTCTCCGGCCTTGTCCACAGCCGTTTCGGCTACAACAATGTGGGCTTCCACATGGGAACGGACGCCGTCACCATGGATTTTGACGGCAAAATGACCCGGGAGGACGCTCTGGCCATTGAAAGCCTTGTCAACGAGGCCATCTGGAAGGACATCCCCGTGAAAGCGGAGTACCCGGACCCCGCTGCGCTCGCTTCGATCCCCTACCGCTCCAAAATGGAGATCGACGGCCCCGTGCGGATCGTCACCATTGAGGGCTATGACATCTGCGCCTGCTGCGGGACCCATGTGAGGACCACAGGACAGATCGGGCAGGTCAAGGTGATCGCCTTTCAGAACTACAAAAGCGGCGTGCGCATCTCCATCCTCTGCGGGGACCGGGC
>CAMNGW010000255.1 GCA_946538615.1 uncultured Clostridia bacterium | reverse complement strand
TTATCAGCTCAGCGGCGGGTCCCGCCTCTATCTTGAGGACCTGGTCTCAGGTGAGGACGGGAAACTTGTCAAAGACGGCCAGAGCGTATTTGAGCTCCCTCCCGGGACCTACGGGCTGACTGAGACACAGGCGCCCGCAGGGTACAATATGAGGAGCGCACCGCTGACCATAGAAGTGTCTTCAGATGGGGTGAGCTGTCAGGATGGGGACACTGATTCTGAGGAAAGCATACCGTATGATGAGACGTCAAAGGTCTATACACTGACAGTGGCCAACACGAAAGGGATCACCCTTCCTTCCACAGGTGGGAGGGGCACGCCCCGGCCCATATCCGGGCTGATCCTGTTCACAGTCGCCGGGCTGCTTTTATGGAAACGGCGCAGGAAATGACCAGAACGTCCTCCGGACCGGGGGACGTTCTGCTCTTTGGGGGCGTTCCCTGTCTTCTTCCGGGGCACAGCCATCCGGGGAAGGGACACAGGAAAACAGCCTTCTGCATGCCGGGGCCTGCAGGAAGGGGAAAGAAAGCTTGTCATTCCCTCAGGCAATCTGTATACTTTGCGTGTAAAACCGGCACATGGAAGCACACGGAGGTACCAGGACAGGTACCCCGGACCGTACGGTATGAAAAATGAAAAGGGAGAAGAGAAATATGATTAAAATTTACGGTATGCCCACATGCCCTTACTGTGACTTTGTTCACGAGCAGATCCAGGGACGGGAAGACGAGTTTGAGTACATTGACATTGGCAAAAACATCGCGGCCATGGGTGCTTTTACACGACTGAGGGACTCAAATCCTGTATTCGACCGCTGCAAAGCAATCGGGGACGTCGGCATTCCTGCCTTTGTGTTTGAAGACGGAAGGGTCTCCATAGACCCTGCGGATGCCGGACTGGTTGAATACGGCACACCGGGCGCATGCTCCATCGCGGACCACAAAAGCGGAAGAAAAGGCTGCTGACAGGTACAGGGAATCCTGAGCGGGGCGCATGGGTACTGACGGTTTATGAAGCGGGAATACGGATGGAGGCTGTCATGACGGTCCATGTGAAAACATACTGCGAACTGACAAAAGATGAATTATATGGGATCATGCAGCTGCGCATAGCTGTATTCGTGGTGGAGCAGAAATGCCCGTACATGGAACTCGACGGCCGCGACAGGGACGCTGTCCACGTATGGCTGGAAGATGGGAACGGCATAGCGGCCTACCTGCGCGTCATGGACCGCGGGGTGGAAGGCCCTCATGTCTCCATAGGCCGGGTGGTGTCTGCAAGACGCATGCAGGGCCTGGGACGCCGTGTCCTCTCGGAAGGCATCCGTGCCGCGCGGGAACACTTCGGGGCAGGAAGCATCTATCTCGAGGCACAGCTGTATGCAAAGGGATTCTATGAAAAGCAGGGCTTCAGGCAGATCTCAGATGTGTTCATGGAAGACGGGATCCCTCATATCGGGATGCTGCTGGAACCTGATCCGGCCGGAGAAAGCTGAGGGCTGCCGGGCCTGAACGCTGGAAGATCTGCCGTGCTTCGGGCTACATGCGGCATCAAAAGAAAGAATCACCTGAGAGAGGGGGCCAGTCAGACAATGGCAAAAAGAAGGTCGGTCAGTCCGGTCTATTCCATGTGCGTGCAGCCGTCATTCCTGATCGGGACAAACAATGAAGACGGCACGCCCAATTTTGCTCCCATCACCTGGGTCAGTGTCACGCAGGCGCAGGGGGACGGGTACATGCTGGTCATCAGCATGTTCGGAACGAAAAAGACAAAGGAAAATGTCACAAGGACAGGCATTTTCAGCGCGAACCTTGTCAGCACGGACATGCTGCCGCTGATGGATTATTTCGGGTCCCGGCACGCCAAAGACGGGAAGAAAGACGGCATGGCGTATACTGTGAGCCGCGGGGAGGTCCTGGACGTTCCGGTGCTGGATGAGAGCCGCTGGGTCTATGAATGTGAAGTGGAAAGGTCCATCCGGACAGGGAATTCCACAACCTTTTTCTGCCCGGTGAGGAACATCCAGATTGATGAGCGGCTCGAATGCAAAGACACCTTTGATGTCGATCTGACAAAGCTTGACCCGGTCATCTATTCAGGGAAGTACCACAGCCTGGGAAAGCTGCTGGGAAGCATAGGGGATTTCCTGTGAAGGGATTCAGCCCCTGAACGGACAGAAAAGCACAAGGAAAAAGACAGGAATGATCCTGTGCCTGCATATGAGAAGATGGCGGACGGGCAAGTGGACCATGCCGCACAGGCAATGATGTTCTGCAGGCCGGAAAGAAAGCGCAGGGAACGGCTGCTGGACGCCCTGATCATGTGTGAACTGAAGGCGGATATCTGAAAAGACGGTGTCTGCTCTATCATGGCCAAAGACAGCGGGAACCGTCGCCCTTTCCCGGATAACTTTTTTCTTTGATGAAAAGCACCCGGAACACGCCGGGAAGACGGGAGCTGCAGGATGGAACTGTAAAAAAAACGTGTGACCTGCAGCGGCTGTGCAGGCCGCCGGACGTGAGATGCTTCCGGCTTATGTGGAGATGAGACTGGATGAAACCAAAAAAGAATGCCCGTGACAGACGGGCACAAGAGGCTGCAGAGCGGAAATCACACTGGAATGCAAGTACGGCACGTACTGCCATGCCCGCTGTCAGAAAAAGCAGCGCGCTTGTCCCGGAAGAGGAAACATCCCCGGCGCTTGATGCGCTCAGCTTCCTGGAATATCTTGACCAGGAGGATGTCATTGACAAAGACGAACTGGAACCTGTAAAAAGAAAGACAGCACGAAGGGTGCTGATCGGGGTCCTTAACCTGGAAGAGGGCATGCCCACCGTGGAGGAAGCCATTGACAGGATGGACCATGGACTTCAGGCCATGCACTCGTCCGGCATGAAGCTTGTGCGGCTGATCCACGGCTACGGGAGCACGGGACGCGGCGGAAAGATCTGCGTGGGGGCAAGAAAGGAACTGGAAAAAATGAAAAGCAGGCGCAGGATCCGGGGATACGTGACAGGCGAAGAGTTCGGGCCCTGCAGCGATGAAAGCAGAAAACTGGCGGACCAGTTCCCGGAAATCGTCCGCGACCAGGACTATGGAAGGTGCAACCACGGGATTACCATGGTCATCCTGTAGGGGCTGCATCTGCAAGGGCCAGAGCGGAGGTGTCCGCTCTGTTTTCATGGCGTTTCACAGCCATGGGCGTCACATAAAAGTTTCAGACACTTCAGGACGGGCCCTGCTGGAAAGAAGACGGGGACAGACGGTGCGTCCCATTAGAAAGTACAGTGGTTCTGACGTGAGAAAGCGCTGTATGCTGTGGCAGATCAGGAGAGGAGCAGGGAAAAGTGAATGAAGAAGTACAAATGAGCAGTGAAGCGTACCAGCAGATCGAAGCAGAAGCCCGGGAAGTGCTGGAATGACCGGTCCGGAAAAGTTCAGCGGCTTAAAGATCAGTGCAGTACAGGAACTCTATCAGCTGTTGGCCCTTTTGAATCAGCGTGCTGAACAAAGCAAAGCGTATCTTGAAGAAGTGCTGGGATGGAAGAAGGATGGCTCAAGCAAGAACCCGTTTACAAAATATGTTCTGGGTTTTCTGGCAAGTCTGGCTGTCTTTTTTATCGCCGCGGCTGTATTCAGGGTCCCCACAGAATGATTGTTTGTGAACTTTACTGGGGATTTTGCCTCGCTCTTCCTGTTTGTCAAATGGGAAATAAGTGGCAGAAAACACGCAGAGCTCATTGACCGGAGGTTTGAAGAAACCTTTCGCGAAGCGTATGACCAGATGACAAAACTGCACGATTATTTCAGCAGGATCGTTGAAAACATCACTTCAGATGATGTCAAACTGGTAGTTTTCTGTCAGTCGTGCAAGGAAAACAGGTTCGAGCCCAGCTTTCCTGATGTCACGCATCAGAACGATCCGGTTATTTTCCTTCTGTATAACAATGGCATTCCTTTTCAGGTTTCCATATTTACGTACCCCGGGTATTACAGCAGTGTGATTGAAAGGGTTGAATCCATGAGAAAAAAAGTAGCGGATGACTATACAGCCCTGTGCGCTGCTGAGCAGCAACGGGCCCTTCAGGAGTGACCCATCCGCTGAGATGACATTCCCTGCAGTGGACAGATGCCAGAAAGGATGGAGTGGACCGGGCGTATACTGCAGGGGAACCAGAGAAGGGACGCTGCGAAGTATGTCAGAACACGCCATTATGTCCGGAGGCTTGTGCGTATCCGGCATACAGGCACCACAGACGGATCCAGAGGGGTTTTGGCCCTTCTTTTTTTCTGCCCGGCGGAGCCAGAGACGGGCGGACAAAGAGGAGAGTGCGCCTGAACAAAAAAATACCCGGAATGGTTTTGCATGACAACCGGTTTGTGATAAGATGGGAGATGAAAACAAACCTTACAAAGATCCGGCAGGATGAACATTTTACGGAAGCGTTACGGTATCCGTATCGTTATATGATCCGCAAAACAATACAACGGAGGTGGTCCGTCTGTCACCTGTATCTGCCATTTCGGCCATCGAATCCCTGACAGGCATGGAAGAATTCAAAGCCTTCTGTGCGAGACTTGCCCAGCTGCCTGAGAACATCAAAGGTCTCAGGCTGGAAAGGGTTCCCCTTTCGAACCTTATTTTTGCCGTGTCACCCGGCACCGGGGCGACCATGCACATCCGCATGCTGACGTCCCTGATCAAGGAACTGAAACTCATGCAGTTTGTGGGGGAAGAGGACTTCTTCGAGTGGGTGCTGCCAGATGAAAATGACGGGATTGAAAAGCTCATTTTACGCACGCAGCGCGCAGGGGGCTTTTATGGGGACTTCCGCGGCGTGCTTGGCCTTGATATTTCGCCCCTTCTGGAGGGAAAAGAGGAGGTCCCGCCCCTGGGCCGGCTCATGGAATTTGTCGAATCAAAGAAGGGCCGGATCCTGTTTGTCTTCATGATCCCGCTCAAAACCAGGCCCTCCCTCCAGGGCCAGCTGGTGGGTCGTTTTGCCAGCTACTCCCCGGTTGAGCTGATCCGCATGCCCTTCCCG
>CAMNGW010000254.1 GCA_946538615.1 uncultured Clostridia bacterium | reverse complement strand
CGCCTGCCGTACTATGATATGATGCCCTTCCACCATATCCAGATCAAAGGCATGCATGGGATGACCGGTTTCGAGCATAATGAAGTTCGTGATATCCACCACATCATTGATGGACCGCATGCCTGCACCGTACAGATACTGACGGAGCCAGAGCGGACTCGGTCCTACGCGGACGTTCTTGATCACTCTGGCGATATATCTCGGGCACAGTTCATGATCTTCCACGTCCACCTTGACATAGTCATGGATGTCCCCGCCGGATTCCCTTACCGTAATTTCAGGCTTGGTAAAAGTTGTAGAGCATGCTACAGCTGCCTCTCTTGCCAGGCCCCATACAGAAAGGCAATCAGGGCGGTTGGCAAGTACTTCAAAATCCATGACCGTTTCATCCAGGCCAAGAATCGGTTTCACATCTGCCCCGAGGGGATATTCTTCATGAAAAACCAGGATGCCTTCGCTGCCTACGGATGGATAAAGTTCAGGCGGGACACCGATTTCATCACCGCTGCAGATCATGCCTTCAGAGGGGACACCGCGCAGCTTGCCTTTCTTTATTTTTACACCACCCGGCAAATGTGCACCGACAAGCGCAACAGGCACAAGCTGACCCGCTGCCACATTGGGCGCTCCGCAGACAATCTGCAGAGGCTCACTTTCACCCACATCCACTTTGCACACATGTAGATGGTCCGAATCGGGATGTTTTTCGCATGTCAGTACGCGGCCCACAACAACTTTGCTGACGTCCTTACCCAATTCTTCATAGCCTTCGACACCATTGCCAATCATAATCATGTTGCGCTGGAAGGTTTCCGCATCCACATCAAAGGGCGCATATGCCTTGATCCATTTCATGGGTACTTTCATACACAATCACACTACCTTTCGCATTCTGTTCCCTGCATTACTTACGGAACTGTCCCAGGAACCGGACATCGCCCTCATACAGAAGGCGCATATCGGAAATTCCATAGCGCAGCATTGCGATGCGCTCAAGACCAATGCCGAAGGCAAAGCCAGAATACACGCTCGAATCAATTCCACACATTTCAAGTACCTTTGGATTCACCATGCCTGCACCCAGCACTTCGATCCAGCCGGTTCCCTTGCATACACGGCAGCCTTTCCCGTGACAGTTTGAGCAGGTCAGGTCAACCTCTGTGGAAGGTTCTGTGAACGGGAAGAAACTTGGACGGAAACGGGTAGTAATCCCCTTGCCATAGAGCTTCTCAGCGAATGCATTGAGTGTGCCGCGCAGATCCGCCATGTTCACATCCTTGTCAACCACCAGGCCCTCCATCTGATGGAAGACCGGGGAGTGCGTTGCGTCCACTTCGTCAGCGCGGTAGACCCTGCCAGGGCAGATAACACGGATGGGCGGTTTTCTGGTGAGCATGGCACGCGCCTGCATTGGACTTGTATGTGTACGCAGTACAATGTTATCATCCACGTAAAATGTATCCTGGGCATCGCGTGCCGGATGATTCTTAGGGATGTTCATCAGCTCAAAATTATAATGATCCAGCTCAATTTCCGGACCTTCGAGTACTTCAAAGCCCATACCCGTGAAACATTCCACAAGCTGGTCCATGACCAGATTGATCGGGTGCTGGGACCCGACTCTGGGTAGTTCGGCAGGCTGTGTGACATCAATGGTCTCCCGTTTCAGTGCTTCTTCACGTTCTTTGGCTTTAATTTCAGCCGCCTTGGCTTCCAGGATCGCTGTCAGCTTCTCGCGGGCCTCATTGATCATCTGTCCCGCCTTAGGCCTGTCTTCCGGTGCCAGCTGCCCCATACCGCGAAGAAGAGCTGTCAGCTCACCTTTCTTGCCAAGCATCTTCACACGGATCTCCTCAATTTTTTCCGTGCTCGCTGCCATACCAAGCTCTTCCGTCATGGTGGCATGAATCTCAGCAATGCGTTCCTTCATTCCCATGCTAGATTTCTTCCTTTCTTTGGATTGTGTCTCCTATGGATCGTGCGTTCGGGGTTTGCCTGCATTTTTCCATAAAAAAACGCGCGCCCCTAAAGGGACGCCAGCGTTGAGCTGCGTGGTACCACCCTTTTTCCGCACAAAAATGCGCTCGTTGCCTTTCACGGGGCCGAACCGTCGGGGCTTACTTGGCAAAAGCTGTTCCGTCCCGCTGCTCAGGAGTGAATGTCCGGGGACTTACTGGGGCACTCACACCTTTCTGCCCCTCTCTGAAGCTCATCCTGATCCGGCTTTAATCTCCTTCATTGCCTTTCCGCGAGGGATTATATCATCTGTTGATTCCGCTGACAAGCTTTTCTCAGTCTTTTTGAAGTACAGCCACAAAAAAGCCTTCGTACCACTTGGAAGGACAGACGCAGAGTGTCCCCGGGAGCTGAACAGGAAGGCACGGGATCCCGGCAACTTGTTTTTCATCCACAGGGACCAGTTTCATTCCGCGTTCCATCGCGTACTGCACGATTTTCTCATTCTCCTCGGGAAGGATTGAGCATGTGGAATAAACGAGCCTTCCGCCCCGGCTCAGCAGCTTTACTGCTTTATTGATCAGGCCTTGCTGTGTTTTCAGTATCTTCCTGACCCATTCGTCCGTCATCCGTCTTGCTGGCACGCCCGGAAGCAGCGATAAAGTGCCGGAACCTGTACATGGCGCGTCCAGCAGGATCCGGTCAAAACGGAAAGCATCGTCAAGCTGCCTTGCATCTGACTGAAGCACGGTCGCGCACATCACATGCTGATGCTTTAAATTGTAACGCAGCCTTTCAGCGCGGAACCTGTCGCGCTCGCAGGCGGTAATGGACGCCTTGCCTCCTGTCATTGCCGCAATCTGTGTCGTTTTCCCGCCCGGTGCTGCTGCCATGTCCAGGATGGCCTGTCCGGGCCCTGCGTCCAGAAAAAGCGGGGGAAGCATAGCGGAAAGCCCCTGAAGATAGATCTCTCCCCTTTCATACATGGGCAGATGCTCAACCATATCCCCATCGGCTTCCGGCAAGACCCATGCATCCTCGTACCAGGGTACCGGCAGGGTACGGATCCCGACAGCGTCAAGCTGCTCCCTGATCTTTTCGGGTGTGGCCACCAGCCGGTTCACCCGCAGTGTAACAGGCCGCTTTGCCCCGAAACCCTCTTCGATCCGCCCGCTGTCAGCGTAGACTTCCGATAAACGTCTGGCAAGATATGCAGGTATGCGTTCATCCATGCCTTATGCCCTCTCCCCTTCTTATTGCTGGAACGATTTTACACATCAAGCCGTGCGATGCACTCCACTTCCACAAGCGCTCCCTTGGGAAGGTCCTTCACCGCCACACAGCTCCGGGCAGGTGCAGACGTGATATATTTTCCATAGACGCCGTTAAAAGCTGCAAAATCACGAATATCGGCAAGAAAGCAGGTTGTCTTGACCACATGGTCAAAATCAGTTCCTGCTGCTTCAAGCACAGCCTTAAGGTTCTTCATAACCTGCTCGGTCTGTACACAGATCTCTGTGCCTGTAATCTCCCCGCTTTGAGGATCGAGAGGAATCTGTCCGGAAGTGAACAGCCATTCACCTGCCTGTTTGGCCTGTGAATAGGGTCCTATAGCTGCCGGGGCTTTTGTTGTGGATACTGTTGAAATCATAGAATACGCCTCTTTCTGTTAATCAATAATTTGCAGTCCCGCATCCGTCAAAGCCTTACGGATCGACTGAATATGTTCATGATTCCGCGTCTCCATGGCAACACGCAGGTAGCATCCTACCACATCCGAACCTGTGTTGGAATGTTCATGGTGCACACTTGTAACATTTCCGCCCTGTTCGGCAATGATACGCGAAACAGTTAAGAGCTGGCCCGGTTTGTCCACAAGGGAGATGGTCATCTGACAGCTGCGTCCCGACATGATCAGGCCGCGCGTAATCACCCTCGAGAGGATGGTAACATCAATATTGCCTCCGGAGAGGAGACAGACTGCTTTCTGACCCCTCAGGTCCACTTTATCAAACATAGCAGCCGCCACAGATACCGCACCTGCGCCTTCTGTTACCAGTTTGTGCTGTTCCATGAGCGCAAGAATCGCTGCAGAAATTTCATCATCGCTGACTGTCACAATCTCATCCACATAATGGGAAACAACATCATATGTAAGATCTCCGGGACGCTTGACGGCTATCCCATCGGCTATAGTGAATACAGAAGGCAATGTCTCGATCTGCCCATCTTTGACAGAGCTGAGCATGGAAGGTGCGCCTGCCGCCTGCACGCCGATCACACGGACATGCGGGTTCAGGGATTTTATCGTATAGGCTATTCCGGAAATGAGCCCGCCCCCGCCAACAGGAACCAGGACCGTGTCCAGGTCGGGCACCTGCTCTGTAAGTTCAAGGGCAATCGTTCCCTGCCCAGCAATGACATCCGGATCATCAAAAGGATGGATGAAAGTATATCCGCAGCTGTCGCGGAGCTCCAGGGCTTTCTGATAGGCATCATCATACACGCCTTCCACAAGGCATATTTCTGCGCCGTAGCTGCGTGTTGCTTCCACTTTGGAGATCGGTGCTGAGTCAGGAAGACAGATCACCGCTTTGATCCCGTTGCGCTGGGCAGCAAGAGCGACGCCCTGCGCATGATTCCCGGCTGAGCAGGCGATCACGCCCCTCTGCTTCTCATCTTCTGAGAGCTGCGACATTTTGTAATACGCTCCGCGCACTTTAAAAGAACCTGTGATCTGCAGGTTTTCAGTCTTCAGGTAAAGATCCAGTCCGGGCTTCAATTTTGGTGCTGGAAGTACATCCGTTTTACGGGCTACGCCTCTGAGCGTGTAACTTGCGCGATAAACCTTATCGAGTGTCAGTCCCTGGAGATTTTCCATCTTTTTCGTTCCCTTCCGGCTGTCAATACAGTATTGCCCGGGCGCTGGCCCGGGCAACATCAGATGTTCAGTTGTTAATCAGCTTATCCTCATCGCTCCAGGAGTACAGCTGGCGGATTTCTTTGCCAACCTTCTCGCAGGGATGTTCTGCAGCCTTGCGGCGCATAGCATTAAAGTGTACCTGTCCGCTAGCTTCAGACATATCCAGTAAGAAGTCTTTGGCA
>CAMNGW010000253.1 GCA_946538615.1 uncultured Clostridia bacterium | reverse complement strand
TGCGCAGCCGGGTCCGGGTCACGTGGCTGATCAGCACCGCGAAAAGGATCTGCAGTATGTTGCCGACGACGATGAAAACGATGTTGTACAGGATGGTGTTACGCGTCAGGTGCAGGATCTCCGACCGCAGCAGGAACTCAAAGTTCTTGAACCCGACGAAGGGGCTGGCAAACAGATGATCCCGGAAGTTGAACTGCGTGAAAGCGAAGTACACGCCGATCATCGGCAGATAGTTGTTGATCAGGAAGAACACGAAGCATGGCACCAGAAAGAGGAACAGAATCCAGTTTTTCCTGAATTCCGTGATGAACCCGTGCTCCCGCCGCAGCTTCCGCTCCTCCTTCTCCATCCGCTTGCTCACAAGATACCCGGCCGGCGAAATCACGATCACGGCCCACACGCACCAGCCGCAGGCGAAGCCCGTGACCCCGTAGTGCAGGTTGGCGAAGACTGTCAGTCCCAGGGTGCCAGCCGCCGTGACGAAGGAGAAGAACAGCGCCTTCTGGCAAAGGGAATAAACACGCAGCATCCCCCGCTTCTCCGCGGCACCCGCGCGGGTCAGGAAGGCAAAGGGCGCCGAAACAAGGAAAGCGGCGGATGCGCAGGCGAGCAGCAGCAGCACGAAGGACCACAGTCCCAGGATGCCCTGCTTGCTGTCCTGCACGAAGGACAGGAAGGTGAAAACTGACCAGGAATCTCCCAGCTTTCCGGCGGCGGAGGCCTTCAGCTTCATGGCGCTGAACAGCGCCTCCCTGTCCGCAAGGCGGATCCAGGGAAAAACGGGAAGGAAAAAAATCAGCACAAGCAGAACGCAGGCGCAGAGTACGGCAAAACCCTTTTTGTCCAGGGGCTCCGGCTGGCCGGCCGCTCTGTGCAGTCTTTCCGAAGCAGCAGTCACGGTTCTTCCTCCTTCAGTGAACGGGATCCCCGGCTCCGGGGAATTGAACAGATTGAACAGCTTATCTTAAAATTTAAAACGTTTAAATTCACAGTGGGCATTATAAAGGGCCAGACAGATACTGTCAAGCCGTTTGTGAAAATAATTTAAACGTTTTAATAAAAGAGCAAGGAGACCGCAAAACACATAGGTTTCCCTCTGTTCTCTGCAAACAGCCCAGTGCGTGAGAACACTTGTTCACATCGAAAAAGCCATGCACTTTCTTTGTGCATGGCCATCATGGACGGACTGATACCGGCTCAATGAACTTCCGGATTGCTGAACCAAACAGTAATGAAAGTACAGTTCCGCATCCGGCTCTGCCTGCTCCGTCTTTGCCGGGGATGCCCGCTGCAGCTCTGATCCGCAGGATCGGACCCTGTGATAAACATACCCTGTTTTTGCCGGAACTGTCCTGAAAGCTGTCGTTGCTTCCGGAATGACTGCCGGTCTGGCCTGTACCGGCGTTTCCTCCCTTTGCTGGTACAATTTCCTGAATGGTTATACTGGCAAAAAGCTGTTTGCCGATGGAAGAATTCATTGATTTTCAAGGTCATCAGGGGTTTTCAGGGACACCAGGATCATCTGTCCGGTATAAAACCATGCGCGTTTGGGGTTCTGTGCTGAAATCTCCGGCTTCAGGTCATACGCTGCACGGTTTCCATACGCTCACCCTTTGAGTCCCTGTGTGCTGATGCCTTCCACCAGCTGACGCTGGAAGAAGAAGAAAATGATCAGAATGGGAACAAGGGAAAGTGTGGACATGGCGAAGATTGCGCCATAATCGGTGCCTGCGCTGTCAGAGAACAGCTTCAGCGCATAGGCCACGGTATAGCGTGAAGGCGTATTCAGATAGAGAAGAGAACTCATGAAATCGCCCCAGGAGTTAATGAAGGTCAGGATGCCGACTGTGACCAGAGCAGGGATAATCATCGGCACCATGATGTAGGCAAAGATACCATAATAGCTGCATCCATCGATTCGGGCAGCTTCATCCATATCCCGGGGAATGCCGCGGATAAACTGCATCACGAGGAAAATATCAAAGGCGCCGCCAAAAAAGTAAGGAACGGTCATCGGCAGAAATGTTCCGACCCAGCCGAGCTGGTTGAAGAGCACAAAACGGGGGATCATCATGACCTGTCCGGGCAGCATCATGGTGATGATCATGGCGACAAACCAGATGTTCCGGCCGGGGAACCGGATCCGCGCAAGACCGAAAGCCACCAGTGCGGAGGAGATGACTGCGCCGAGGGAAGCAAACAGCGCAACCTGCAGTGAATTGAAAAAATACACGCTGAAACTCAGCCCGGCAAAGCCTCTCCAACCGTTGACATAATTTTCCGTGGTGAATGTTTCAGGAATCAGGTTATCCACGGTTCTGAAGATTTCTGTATTCGGCTTCAGCGAGGAAGAGAGCATCCAGAAGAGCGGATAGAGCATAAGGAGACTGAACAGACCTACCAGGATATGATAGATGACAGTCGTAACCATTTTGTGGCGCCTGATACTGCCATAATGCGCCGGTTTCACAGTTGACATATGCTCACTTCCCTTCCGATTCGTAGTAGACCCACGCGCTCGAGGAGCGGAAGATCAGTGCCGTAAAGATCGCAATCACCAGCAGCATAAACCAGGCCATGGCACTGCCGTAACCCATTTCATAATAGGTGAATGCACGGTTGTACAGATGCACGCCGTAATACAGCGTGGTATTGAGCGGCTTGCCCTGGGTGATCAGGTAGCTGGAGTTGAAAGCCTGGAACGCGCCGATCGTCTGATTGATCAGGTTGAAGAAAAAGATCGGTGTGATCATCGGGAAAACAATCTTGAAGAACCGGCGCACAGGACCTGCACCGTCCACAATGGCGGCCTCATGATAGCTCGCGGGCACGTTTTTGAGGGCTGCGAGGAAGATCAGCATGGAGCTGCCGAACTGCCATACGCCCAGACCGATGAGCACATAAAGCGCTGTGCCGGGATTCGACAGCCATTTGACAGGCGCAAGTCCCAAAAGTGCTGTGAAACGGTTGATGACACCGTCATAGGAGAACAGCTGCTTCCAGGTAAGTGCAACCGCAACGCTTCCGCCCATCAGAGAGGGAATATAGAATGCGGACCGGTACACGGGAATCGCTTTCGTGTTCCGGGAAAGAATCAGCGCAACACCCAGGGACACGAGCATTTTGATCGGGACCTGAATGAATGCAAATTTGAAGGTGACCCAGAAGGAAGTCCAGAAATATTTGTCTTCAAAGAACATGCGGCGGAAGTTCTGGATGCCGATCCATTTGGGCGGAGTCAGAATATTGTATTCTGTAAAAGCCAGATACAGGGAGGTGAAGAATGGAATCACGGTAAAGGCGAACAGACCGATGATAAACGGGGCAATAAAGACATACCCCGCGACGCTCTCCTTTCCCAGTATCCTTAACAGTTTATTCTTCATATGCAGATCTCCTCCGAAAAAGAAGGAGAGGCCCTCCTGAAGCGGCGGCCTCTCCCTGTTGAGGCATGTTATTAGTCTGTGAGAGACTTGGCAATAATATCGTTTGCCTCGTCCATGAATGCCTGAGCATGGGCAGTCAGGTCATCCACCATGCCATACTGCACCTGTTCGAAATATTCACCGAGCAGAGCGTTGACCTGGCTGTGGGCGGCGATGTCCGGCGGCATAATGGGGCTTGTCTTGCCTTCCTGTCCGAGATAATCGATCATGGCGGCAACGCGCTGAGAGGTCTCATTCAGGTTGGGTGTGATGTGTTCACGGATTTTGGCAGAAATCGGAATTGCACGGTCGATGCCGACAATATCAAAGCAGTCGGTATCATTGGTGAAGAAATTGATGAAACGTGCAGCAGCATCCTTCACTTCAGACTTGGAATTAATGGACCAGTACATGGAAGCCTTGAAGAAGGTCGGAGGTACGGTGGCATCGGAGGGAACCGGCACGAGGGACATTTCAAGCGGGAAACCGTTGCCGTTCTCATAGGCAGCCAGTTCGTTGGTCCAGTGCCAGCCTGCCCAGTAGTCGTCGATCAGGTTGTCGAAGGCTGTGGTGGCAGACAGTTCGCCGACGTCCTTAATCCAGCCTTCTTTGGTTCCATCCACATAGCCCTGCCAGATATCGGCAATGTACTTGGGATCATCAAAGCCCAGGGACTTTCCGTCATCGGCATAGAAATTGAGGCCATAGGACCGCAGATAGTAACGGACACCGTCAAAGCCGTTGAAGTTGCTGTTGTGATGGCCGGTTGCTGCGTACACCTTGCGGGACAGTTCAGCCAGTTCATCAATCGTGGGTTCCATGGGCATTTCGACTCCAGCCTGGTCCAGCACGTCCTTGCGGTACATGGTGACCAGAGCATTGGTGCCGGTGGACAGCGCATAGACGTCGTCTCCGCCGCACTTGCCGGCGTCAATCACGCCCTGTGCGACATCGGAAACATCAATGGCACCGCTCTCGAAGTAAGGATTGAGCACTTCGAGCACGCCTGCCTTGGAATACTGAGCAAGGTAGGCATGGTCCATCTGGATGACATCAGGCAGAACGCCGCCGGCGATCTGGGTGGCAACCTTTTCCCAATAGCCGTCCCAGGACGTGTATTCGGGTTCGATCCTGATGTCAGGGTTCTTTTCCATGAATTTTTCGATGGCTGCCATGGTCAGGTCATGCCTGGTCTGACTCCCCCACCACAGAACGCGGAGCGTGACAGGCTCTTCCGCAGCAGCTGTGGAGACCAGGGCAAAGAGCATAAGGGAAGCAAGTACGAAAGATAGGATTCGTTTCATGGGTTCGACCTCCTGTATCGTGTTTTATAGTGTCTGCAGTATAAAACATAATTGAGTCATATTCAATATCTTTTCTGGTAATAATTTTTCCATAACAAACATGTTTGTGTATCCTGTGGAAATATCATCGCCATGCATTCCAATGCGATCTTTGGATGATCTGTTGAAATATGTCCTGTCAGCTTATTGCTTCCCTCGCAAAGCATCCCAATCGGCAGAGACATCCGGATCTTTCGGGGTTAATGTACCAACCACAGCCAGATCAGGATCGGGGTTCTGTACCATCCGGCAGTTACCATCAGCAAGGCGACGGACAAGGTATGAGCGACAGGTTTTCTCG
>CAMNGW010000252.1 GCA_946538615.1 uncultured Clostridia bacterium | reverse complement strand
TCAGTTTTGATGTGCTTTTTGACATGTTGTCTCATTTCCGTAATTTCCTATAAAGAAAAAACCCCGCCAGAGCGGCGGGGCACATCATCATCTCATTATACGCGTCCAAGGTCCATTGATTTGTCACCCGATGCATTGGCACCGAACACATAGTCATTTCCCGGAAGAATGGCATTGAGCAGAACACCCACAAGAGAAGCGACAGCAAGACCAGAAAGAGAAATGGATACAGAGCCGATGGTGAAGGAGATGGCTCCGGCGGCAGAGAACGAAATGCCCAGAGCCAAAGACATGATCAGAGCAGCAATAATTACGTTGCGGCTCTTAGTAAAGTCAACCTGATTCTCAACAATATTCCGGATACCTACTGCAGAAATCATGCCGTAGAGGATCAGAGAAACACCGCCGATGGTTGCCACAGGCATGCAGTGCACAAGCGCTGCAAACTTCGGGCAGAAAGAGAGGAAAGCAGCAATGCATGCTGCAAGCCGGATTACTTTAGGATCATAGACTTTAGTCAGGGCAAGGACACCCGTGTTTTCCCCATAGGTTGTATTGGCTGGTGCGCCAAACAAAGCTGCGAGCGTAGTCGCAAGGCCATCGCCAAGAAGCGTGCGGTGAAGACCAGGGTCCTCAACAAAGTTCTGTCCAACCGTCGAAGAAATTGCACAGACATCACCAATGTGTTCCATCATTGTAGCCAATGAAATGGGAACCATGGCAAGCAAGGCTGAAAAAATCAGAGAACCGTTTGCACCGCTGAAAAGAGAAAAAACGGTCTGATCAAGCTTGATCGGGAATCCGATCCATGCGGCCTCCTTGACTTCTGTAAAATCAACAAGTCCTGCCAGTGCAGCAACAAGATAAGATCCCACAACACCCAGCAGAATCGGAATGATCTTGATCATGCCTTTTCCCCAGATATTGCAGACGATAATGATAGCCACTGCAAGCAAGGCAATCCACCAGTTTGCAGCACAGTTGTTAATCGCACTTGATGCCAGATTGACACCAATGCAGATAATAATCGGACCAGTCACAATGGGCGGGAAGAACCGCATGACTTTCTGTGGGCCGAAAGACTTGAAGAGAAAAGAGACCAGCACATAAATGAGACCGGCACACGCTACGCCAATTCCCGCATAAGGAATCCATCCCGTACCCGTGATTCCCTGTCCCTCAGCCATAGATTTTACAGCTGCATAACCACCAAGAAATGCGAAGGAAGAACCTAAGAAGGCAGGAACCTTTTTCCCTGTGATCAGATGGAACAGAAGCGTACCAAGACCTGCAAGAAGCAGTGTGCTTGCAACATCCAGGCCCGTCAGAGTCGGAACCAGAACCGTCGCGCCAAACATGGCAAAAACGTGCTGGAAACCGAGCAGAGCATACTTACCTACGGAGAGTTTCTGAGATTGGTTGGACATAAGCATACTTCCTTTCATCTCTTGGAATTCCCTAACCGATTTATGATTCACCGGTCAAGCCGGATCCTCAGCGCCATCATAGAGTGCCACATAATCTGACCCATCTGTCTCCATTACGCTGACTCCCACGCGCTCCATGCGGGAAGTAGGAATGTTTTTACCCACAAAATCCGGGCGGATCGGCAGCTCTCGGTGCCCCCTGTCAATCAAAGCCGCCAATCTGATCGCCGAAGGCCTCCCCAGATCAATGACAGCTTCCATTGCTGCACGGGCGGTTCTTCCTGTATACAGAACGTCATCAACAAGAATGACCGTTTTTCCTGTCACATCAACGGGGATCTGTGTCCCCGACAGTTTTGGCGGATCAGGAATGTTGTCAATATCGTCACGGTAAAGTGAAATGTCAACCTCCCCCACCTGTAACTGTACATTTTCATATCTCTCAATCAGCATAGCCAGACGATTTGCAAGGGGGACGCCCCTTCTTCGTATCCCCACAAGTACAGCATTCTGCAGATCTTCAATCTGTTCAATCATTTCGTGTGAAATACGGGCCAGTGCACGATTCATTGCCGCGCCATCCATGATCTCAGCTTTTGGTGCTGGCATGCTCTTCCTCCTCCCGGATAAAAAGAAAACCTCTCCCGCAGGAAAGGCAGATGCGCAACATGGGATGTACAGCCTTTCCAGCCTCTCTGGACTGATTTAAAAGGTGTCCGGTTACCGGTATGGGAATATATCATATCGTATGCTGTTTGTAAACTGATTCCCCTGTCAGTCTTTTTTGTCATAAGGTTAGCATAGAATATGGTCATTTTCCATCTTTTGCTCAGAAAACATCATGCCACGACGGTTTTTCGCGCAAAAACAACTTGACAGTATAAACGTATTGTACTATTCTTGCACACGAAATGCAGAAAAAAAACATTCTGCATTTGACATGCTTTTTTCCTTCGACAGGAGCTTACAGATCTTGTGAAAACAGCATGATGCTTATCCTCTTTTTAAAGTCGCCTGACCAAAGCACTATGTTCTATGTTTTTTATCCGTTCCTGTGCTGAGCATCATTATCCTACAGTCAGGTAACAACCGGGCCAAGCAGAATGCCGCAGTATAAGGAGTCCTGTATTATGCCTCAGATCACCTTTCAGCCCATGATGGAATCACGTCCCATCCGGGATATTGCCTACGAAGTTCTCCGGCACGGAATCATAACCGGAGAAATTCCCGCAGGTGAACGCATTGTTGAGACCGAATATGCAGCAAGACTGCACATCAGCCGCACACCTTTGCGGGAAGCGTTGCGCCGTCTGGAGCGTGACGGTCTTGTAGAATATGAAATGCGGCGCGGCGTCATGGTCAGGGCCTTTACCCTTGAAGATGTCGATGAAATCTATACCATACGGAACGCCCTGGAAA
The DNA here is from genome assembly GCA_946538615.1 of uncultured Clostridia bacterium. Taxonomy (GTDB): domain Bacteria; phylum Bacillota; class Clostridia; order Christensenellales; family Aristaeellaceae; genus UBA2943. The sequence continues at coordinate 2,283 of CAMNGW010000252.1, read as the reverse complement.
TGCTTACTCTGCCTGCTATCATAGAAAAGGCGACACCAGAAGATATAGCTTCGCTTCGGCTTAAGCTTGCTGATATGGACAAACTCATTGAACAAAATGATGTAAATACGCTTTCCCCTCTGACCAGAGCCTTTCACGCACAGCTGACCAAAATCTGTGCACAGCGCAGGATCCTCAGGGTGATTGAAAGTCAGGACGAATATATTACCCGCTTTTCGGGAATGGCTATCCGTCAGGTTGAGAATCTTCTGGAATCTCATAAGGAACACTATCAGCTGGTTGATCTTGTTGAAAAGAAAGATCTCGAAGGTTTCCGGAATCTTATGCAGCATCACATTGAAGATTCAAAGCGTCTTTGTCTGAAAGCACTTAAAGAACAGCACAAGGAGCAGAACCGTTCATGAGCCTGACCTACGCCAACTATCATACCCATACTTTCCGTTGCCGCCACGCTCAGGGGCTTGACAGTGAATATGTCGAAGCAGCTCTGAAGGCAGGTTTCCGTGTGCTCGGTTTCTCAGATCATTGTCCTTGGCCTTTTTCAAAAGAAGGTTATGTCAGCGGTGTACGCATGCTTCCCGAACAGCTTGATGATTATCTTTCTTCTGTTCATTTTCTGAAAGAACAATACCAGGGAAGAATATCTATCCACACTGGCCTGGAAGCTGAATACTACACACCTTACACAGACTGGCTCTACAGAATGCGTGATCGGGGCGTGGAATATTTTATTCTCGGTCAGCATTTCTGCGATACAGAAGAGTTCTATCCTCCCGCAAGCAGGGAATGCGAGAACGATGAAGGCGTTCTGCGTTATGCAGAAACTGTCTGCAAAGCATTACGTACGGGTCTCTTTTCTTATGTTGCCCATCCTGATCTCTTTATGTCCCACCGCACAGATGATGAGTTTTCGCCAGCCTGTGAACAAGCAGCGGACTGCATTGTTCAAACATGCCTGGAGATGCATATCCCCGTGGAATATAATCTGCTGGGTTTAAGAGATGAACTTGATGGCCATTCGCGCGGCTATCCTTCTGCGGCTTTCTGGTCACATATACGTTCCTCCGGGTGTCCGGTCATTATTGGCGAGGATGCCCACTCACCAGATGCCATGCTGCGCACTGATGCACGTGAAGAAGCTCATAAACGCCTGCGCGAGCTCGGGCTGACGGTAATCAGCGCCCTTCCGATGGATGAACCTTCCATATAGCATGGACCACCATACTATTTCCTGTTAAACATAAAGAGCCTTCAGATTCTGAAGGCCTTTTTTCATTCTTCTGCCGGACCCCGAGTTTTCCGGTCATAAGAGAACATGTCACGACGGTCCACAGTCTGTTTGTCCATAGCGGTTACGCAGTCCGCCCGGACATACAAAAAGCGAACCAGAATGGTCCGCTTTTTGTATTGGTTATTGAATTTTTAGCCAATCATCCAGAGCACAAGGGACAGGACAACAAAAACACCTGCGGAAATCTTGGTGCCCAGTTCCAATTTGCTTTCGATAGCAGCTGCCTTAGTTTTGGGCATATTCGTTGTCACACTGCCCGCGATACTGCCCAAACCCTGATCATCGGTGGACTGTAAAAGAACTGTGACAATCATAAACAGTGCTGCAAGAATAACCAGAATAGAAAAGACAATCGTCATGGTACTACCCCCTCAAAAATGACTGGCAAATGGTATCACATGTCAGTCAAAAACGCAAGCCGTTTTCTGTCAGCCTCTTATGGCTGTTTGCCAATGTAAGCAAGAATGCCGCCATCCACATAAAGGATATGGCCATTGACAAAATTAGATGCATCACTGGCAAGGAATACTGCCGGGCCGCCAAGGTCTTCCGCTTCACCCCAGCGTCCAGCCGGTGTTTTTGCCCGGATGAAAGAATCGAAAGGATGCATGGAGCCATCAGGCTGCTTTTCACGCAGAGGCGCAGTCTGAGGTGTCGCAATGTATCCCGGTCCAATGCCATTGCACTGAATGTTGTATCCGCCATATTCTGATGCGATATTGCGGGTAAGCATCTTGAGACCGCCCTTTGCAGCAGCATAAGCTGACACTGTTTCACGGCCCAGTTCGGACATCATTGAACAGATATTGATAATCTTTCCATGTCCTTTTTTGATCATGGACGGGATCACTGCCTTGGAAACGATGAAGGGAGCATTCAGGTCCACATCAATAACCTGACGGAACTGGTCCGCGCTCATTTCAATCATAGGAATTCTCTTTATAATGCCGGCATTATTGACAAGAATATCGACCACGCCAACATCCTTCTCA
>CAMNGW010000251.1 GCA_946538615.1 uncultured Clostridia bacterium | reverse complement strand
ACAATCCCCCATGGTGCTCCGCAAACAAAACCACATATCAGAACAGGAATATGCATAGGAGAAAGCATCGCACCAATCGTCGGGATCTGTCCGGTCAGGAATGGCAGAACAAGACAGAGTGCAAGAAACAGAGCAGAATAAACCATCTTACGCCCCTGTATGTTATTTCGCATTGTCTTTCATCGCCTCCACCAAAGACTGGATCTTTTCTATCGCATCCTTTATGATAGCCGTTGACGATGGATTGATTCCAGCAACATATGTGTCGCACAGATTCATAGGTATCAGCACACGCTGTGCTGCAGATTGTCCCACAGCATTTGCCATAGCTGGTGAAATTTCACCCATCAGGGAATCAGCTATAGCAATGCCAAGCGGACCTGTAATAATATCAGCATTCCGGCAGGCTACAATCATTGCATTTTCGCCGGTTGCAGCTGATTTGGCGCCGGACTTGATCATTCGCTCTGTAGCAAAGCTGTTTGTTCCAACACATGTGATTGAAATATCGGGAATTTTATCAATGGCTTCTTCAATGAGGCGCTGCCCCAATCTTCCGCCTTGTCCATCAATCACCAGCAGGTTGATGCGTTTTCCCATTCTTGTCCTCCAATAGCTTAATCCTGCACCGAATACTCTGAATTGGCACTTTCAAATTGCAGGTTGTAGTGCAGTGTAAAGCAGGAAAGAGGGCGTGTCAAGTTGAATTCAATTTCCTCCTGTGCTACAATGCCTTTTGTCTGTAAAAATGCAGACAAAAGGAGCCTGACATAAGCATGGCACAAAGCGATTGCGTACAGGTGAATCAAGTCACCTATATTTATGAGGAAAGTACCGATAAAGTTCTTAAGGACATATCCTTGCAGGTAAAAAAAGGAGAATTTTTAGCCATTCTGGGACATAATGGTTCTGGCAAATCAACGCTTGCTAAACTTCTCAACGCCCTTTACCTTCCTACTGACGGAAAAATTTATGTATGTGGCCTTGATACATCCGATGATGAACATGTCTGGGACATCCGTCAGAAAGCCGGGATGATCTTTCAGAACCCGGATAACCAGATTGTTGCCACAATTGTTCGCGAAGATGTTGCTTTTGGACTTGAAAACATGGGTGTTCCTCATGATGAAATGGTACAGCGTATCGATGAAGCGCTTGAAATGGTTCATATGACCGAAAGAGCCAATTCTGCTCCTCATATGCTTTCCGGCGGTCAAAAACAGCGTGTAGCTATAGCTGGTGTATTGGCTATGAAGCCTGAAATCATGATCGCCGATGAATCAACCGCTATGCTTGACCCGATTGGCCGTCAGGAAGTACTGGAAGTCATGCACCGTCTGAATCGTGAGAATGGAATGACGGTCATATGGATTACCCATTATATGGAAGAAGCAGTGGATGCCGACAGAATACTTGTCATCTCTGATGGCAAGATCGCTATGGAAGGAACACCTGAGGACATCTTCTCTCAGGTTGATACCATGCGGAGCCTCCATTTGGATGTCCCCCCCATGGCAGACCTGGCTTATGCGCTCAGAAAAGATGGCATGCCTCTCCCAAATGGTATTCTGACCGCAGACGATATGACTGAGGAGGTTTGCAGACTTTTATGTCGATAGAGCTCAAACATGTCTCTTATGTCTATTCTGAAGGCTCAGCTTTTGAACACAGGGCGCTGGATGATATCAGCCTCACGATTCAGGACCATGAATACGTTGCACTCTGCGGTCATACAGGCTGCGGCAAGTCCACACTGGTACAGCATCTCAACGGGCTCCTTCAGCCGACATCCGGTCAGGTCCTGATCGACGGCGAGGATGTCAATGGTGAGCATGTTGACAGACGCAAAATCAGGCAAAAGGTTGGCCTGGTGTTTCAGTACCCTGAATATCAGCTGTTCGAAGAAACTGTGGCTAAAGATATTGCCTTCGGCCCTAAGAATATGGGGCTTTCTGAGAAAGAAATCGATGAACGTGTCAGACACGCAATGGACCATGTGCATCTGAGCTATGAAAAATACGCCAATGTGTCCCCTTTTGACTTGTCTGGCGGACAGATGCGGCGCGTCGCCATTGCTGGTGTACTGGCCATGGAGCCTTCTGTCCTGGTGCTCGACGAACCCACAGCCGGTCTCGATCCAAGGGGCAGGGACCGTATTCTTGGCATGATCCGCGATCTTCACAAAGAAGGCAAGGCTACAATTATAATGGTGAGCCATTCCATGGACGATGTGGCAAAATTAGCCAGTCGTATGATTGTCATGAATGAGGGTAAAATCCTTTGCTCGGGTACTTGCCGGGAAATCTTCCAAAAACCTTCTCTTCTTGAAGAGGCAGGATTGGGTGTGCCTACTGCTGTACGCCTCAATCAGAAGCTCAGGGAAAGAGGGCTGGATTTGCCTGAAGACCTTTATACGCTTGATGAACTGCACGATAATATACTCAGACTGTGGAAGGAGCATGCGACGTGCTGAACAATATAACGCTTGGCCAGTACTATCCTGTTGATTCTCCGGTTCACCGTCTGGACCCGCGCATGAAGATTGTTTTGACCATCTTCATGATCGTGATTGTATTTATCACACAGAACCTTGTGGGGTACGCGCTCCTCCTGGCCTTTGTTGCCGTACTTTCCCGTCTTTCCCATGTGCCCTTTTCAACCATGATGAAAGGGCTCAAGCCGCTCAGGTTTATTCTTATATTGACCTTCCTGCTCAATCTTTTCTTTACAACCGGAACAGAATTATTCCGTATTGGTTTTATCAGAGTGACACAGGAGGGACTCAGACAATCCATTCACTACAGTCTCCGGTTAGTTTTCCTTGTTGTCACAACCTCACTTTTAACACTTACAACCAGCCCTATTGCACTCTCAGATGGAATTGAATTGCTGCTCTCGCCTTTGAAAGTGATCCATTTCCCTGCACACGAGCTTGCCATGATGATGTCGATCGCACTCCGTTTTATCCCTACTTTGCTTGAAGAAACCGATAAAATTATGAAAGCTCAAAAGGCACGTGGAGCTGATTTCGAATCCGGCAACCTTCTGGTACGCGCCAAATCCATGATCCCATTGCTTGTCCCGCTTTTTGTCAGTGCTTTCCGGCGTGCCGGAGACCTTGCCATGGCCATGGAAGCCAGATGCTATCACGGCGGTGAAAACAGAACCCGTCTGCGTGTCCTGACAATCACCAAAGCTGACTGGATTGCTCTGTTTGTCATGGTCCTGCTCCTTGCCGCAATTCTTGTTCTGAACGTTTTTGTTCCGAAAGGGATGATCCTTTGAAACGGATCCTTCTGACCTGCGAATACGATGGAACATCATATGTCGGATGGCAAAGGCAGAACAATGGTCTTGCTGTACAGCAAGTACTTGAAGAGACCCTGAGTGACGTCTGCGGGGACACCATTCAAATTACTGGAGCAAGCCGAACAGATGCCGGTGTACATGCGCTTGGACAGCGTTTCCATTTTGACACATCCTGTTCTATACCCCCGGAAAAATTTCCTTTTGTACTCAACACAAAATTACCCGGAGATATCCGGATCCAGGCGGGACGAGAAGTCCCGCCAGCTTTTCATGCACGTTTTTTGAGCTGTGGAAAGAAATATACGTACAGGTTTATCAATCAGCCCCATGCTTCCGCACTCTGGCGGCTCCGTTCCCTGCATGTTCCTGTCACTCTTGATCTGTCCCTTATGCAGGAAGCTGCGGATACCTTATGCGGAAAACATGATTTTTCCGCCTTCCAGGCTTCGGGCGGAACTGCAAAAACAACCATACGTCAGATTGATTTCTGCAAATTGGACAGGGACGGCAGTCTCATCACACTGGAAATCCACGGCAACGCTTTTTTATACAATATGGTCCGGATCATAGCGGGTACATTGATTGAAATTGGTCACCACAAACTGTCCCCTCAAGCTTTCGAACGTGCATTTGCTACACTGAACCGTCTTGAACTGGGGCCTACCGCCCCACCGCAAGGGCTTGAACTGACTGATGTTGAGTATCCTGAAGAAGCTTTTCTTTTTCCGGAACATCTGCGCTGGCACACAGAAACATGATAAGGCATGAAAGTGAGGTCATCTATGCTCCGCATTTCCAATCTTTCGCTTCCTCTGGACTACACCAGTGGAGATCTTAAGCATGCTCTGGTCCGACAATTGCGTGTTCACCCTGACAGCATTCTCTCATTTACTGTCTCCAAACAGAGTGTGGACGCAAGGAACAAACAGGACGTGCACTTTGTTATTTCTGCGGACGTCCAGCTTGCTAACGAAAAGTCATTGGCACACAAATATCCGCAAGCCAATGCATATCAGGCTCCTTCCGTTCCGCAGGTCCGGCTACCGCAGCGTCCCATCGTCATCGGTACTGGACCCGCAGGATTGTTTGCATCGCTCATCTTAGCAAAAGCCGGCACCTGTCCTGTCATCCTTGAACGCGGCGAAGACATAGACACCCGTGCAAAAACAGTCCAGAAGATGACTGATTCCGGGCTCCTCAGCCCTGAAAGCAATATTCAGTTTGGTGAAGGCGGGGCCGGCACATTTTCAGACGGTAAACTGACAACCGGGATCAAAAGTCCATGGCAGTCTTTTGTTTTACATACTTTCTGTGAAAATGGAGCTCCAGACAGCATACTGATTGACCCCAAGCCGCATATAGGCACTGACGTGCTAAGGACAGTAATCAAAAATATGCGCGAATCAATCATTCGGGATGGCGGTGAGTTCCATTTTTCCAGCCGGATGGATTCGATTCTGATCCGTGACCATACGGTGTATGGCATCAGGTTTTCTTCTCCGGATGGGGCCGGAATCATAGAAAGCGATTCTGTTTTCCTGTGCACAGGACATTCCAGCCGTGATACGGTAGCAACCTTGTTTGCACAGGGTGTGCCAATGGTACAGAAGCCTTTTGCCATGGGGGTAAGAATTGAACATCTGCAGGAAAAGATAAACATTGCACAATACGGTTCCTTTGCTTCCCATCCTAAATTGTCACCCGCTTCCTATAAACTGAATATTGCGACACCGGATGGAAGGGGTGTATATTCATTCTGTATGTGTCCTGGTGGCTATGTCATGGCAGCATCATCCGAACCTGAACACCTGTGTGTCAATG
>CAMNGW010000250.1 GCA_946538615.1 uncultured Clostridia bacterium | reverse complement strand
AAATACCCTGAAGCGTTCATTATATGATCCGGATCATCCGCAGAAAAGAATTGTCCTAGTAGGAGGATCAATGGGAGCCGGGAACCTTCCGAGAACAGTGAAAGCCCTTTTGCCTGTTATCCCGGAAAACGCTGCTCTGCAAGTGGTGACCGGAGATAATGCGCAAGCACGCTATGAGATAGAGAAAATTTGCGATTCCCGACTGAATGTATATGGTCGTGTTGCTCCGCTTACGGACCTGATCTGTGGAGCGGACCTTTTAATCACGAAATCGGGCGGCTTAACGACAAGTGAGGCCATGGTACTCGGGACGCCTATGCTGATTTACCAGGCGATTGAAGGATGCGAGACGATCAATGCGGCACTGTTTGAACGAAACGGCTTGTCCCTATGGGCGAGGAGCGAGCAATCCCTGCAGGAGAAAGTCCATTATCTTCTTACACATCCCGGTGCATGTGATGACATGGTAAAAAAACAGGCCGAACAGATTCCGGAACATCCGTCCCGGCGATGTGCGGACCTGCTGATAGAGGAAGTGAAAAAACGTGCATGACCTGTTGTTGTCTTTTCTGATATCCTGTCTTGGCTATCTCTCAGGGTCAATCCTTTTCGGCTGCCTGATTCCGGAAAAGATCTATCATAAAAATGTGCGCAATTATGGAGATGGGACGCCAGGGGCCTATAATGCAGGAATAGCCGTAGGCGTAAGGACCGGAGTTGTATGTGCATGCCTTGATATGCTCAAAGCAGTCATTCCCACAGCGATAGCTTTGCATGTTTTCCATCTGCGCGGCTATTATCTTGTTTTTCCGGCACTGTCCCCGATCATCGGTCATATCTGGCCGTGCTTTTTCCATCTTCGTGGGGGAAAAGCAATCACAGCTGGATTCGGGACGCTTTTAGGCATGCTCCCGGTTTACTGGCTTTCGCTCATTTGGGCCCTGTGCATTCTCGGACTTTTACCTTTTCTGCATAAGGACCATACGCTTCTGATTTTTTGTTCTGTAGCTTTGTTTGTTTTATCAGCGACGGCCTATGCACCAACGTGGGCTATGCGCCTGTTCGTTTTGCTTTTTGCTGTTCTTATTGCATCGCGGCACCTGCCTCAGTAGCCAAGGTAGTCATAATCCGGGAATATGCAATCACCCTGACGCCTCGCACAGGCAGGCTCCTGGTTTTCCCCTGTAAGCAATTCTCTGGCGGCACTTGTGATGGATTCAGCCATATGCTGAGGGCTCCGCATGACAGTTCCTGTCATGCGTTTTTTTTCGACGAGTTCATAGGCAAGAGGAGTGCCGTCTATGCCAAATACAGCAATGGTTGGGCTGTCATCCAGGTCGGTATTGTAGTTTATGGCAAAAAGAGCATTCACGGCACCGTTTGCCATATCATCGCATCCGCATAAAATGAGTTCGGGCAGCTTTTTGTTTTTGACAGAGTGGGTCTTGAGAATGTCGCTGAGTGTATCATTGGCAAATTCGGCCGACCACATACATTTGGGGTCCGCCATAACTGTGACATCTCCGCCGTCCAAACCGGTGAGCGGTGAATGTCCGGCATCGGCCAAACCTTTATTGACAGATTCAATGGCTGTCTGTGTACGGGTACAGGCGTCAGAATCATACGGATCGCCCTGCAGGACAAGGCAAGAGATCTTTCCATCACCGTTCAGGTCAGCCTGCTCATAATTGGAGAGCAGATACGCACAAGCAGCCATACCCTGGGTTTTGCCAAGATCAGCTGTATCGTGATTGACGTACATTACCTTGGTATGATCTGAGTTGCAGGAGGAGATAAATTGTTCAACTTTCTCCACACTGTCCGCGATTTGCCGTCCGAAAAAAATGACAGGGATTTGCGAAGATTCAAAAGTCTGAAGAATCATCCGGGCTACTGAGGTTGAACCATACTCACATACCTGTACACAGACCAGATCAGGTTTCTCATTGAGTGCTTCCTGGGCCTGATCAAACTGTGCCCATTGGCTCAGAATGGCATTTGAGTGAACGGGTGTATAGCCCAATGGAGCGAATTGTTCTTCCAGTGCAATCCGAGTTTGGGCAGCGAACGGGTCTTCTATATCGGCCCAGAGTACACAGATGGTTTCAGCACAGGCAGGAATGAACAGAAGGCAGAGAACAAGAGACAGGAACGTGAAAAATAATTTTTTCATAGACTACCTCCATATAAAATTGTTAAAAACATTTATTTTATACGATTATACACAAAAAACATGCGATATGCAACTTTTTTAAAGAGCATATCGCATGTTTTTTTGTGTGTGATTAATCGGGCCAGGGAACATGCAGTTCAACAGATATGCAATGAAGACTCGGAATAACCTGTCTGAAGAAAATATCCTGGGAGAAAACAAGGGTCGCGGTATGATCACAAGGATGAAAAGCGATCAGCTGGGCGGAATGGATATCATGGTCCACAACAAGCGTGATTTCATGGCTGTCGTCCCACCAGAGAGCCAGAGGACTGAGTGACCCGCTGTGCAGGTGCAGGCGTTCCTCCAGTGCTGTTTCTGGCGCAAAACTGAGGCGGGAAACCTGCAGCTTTTTGCTGACGTCTGCTGTTCTGAAAGGCTTATTGGGGAGCGTGATATACAGGTAAAAGTCGGTTTTTTGTCTGTTGCACAGAAGAATGTTTTTGCAGAAAACGACAGAATCCGTGACGAAAGGGAGAGCAAGGCACTCTTCCATGGTGTTTACCGGAGGGTGCTCATAAAGGGTATAGGGTATCTGCTGAGCATCGAGGTGCTGAATAACCAATTCCTTGATTGACATGGGATAGCTCCTTTTTGAAATTGATGTGATGGAAAAGTAATTGGACAAATCGGGTGCAATTCCTCTTTATCAGGCAAAAAATAAGGGATTCAGACCGCAGCGGTTTCATGAAGCTGTCCGTGCAGCTTCAGTTAGCAGTATGTGTCACATATTGGACATTACAGACAGCATGTTTCTGCCGATATATGTTACGTACCCGAGCTTAGACTCTTCATGTTCTTTTGTGATGCGGCCCGGGTCTGGTGAAAGCCATTTGGAAGAGAGAACCAGTCATTGAATTCCGGCACAGTCAGGCAGGGGATGCCGGTCCGGACAGATCGAATCCTAAGAAGCAGACCATATCAAAACCAAAATGGTTTTTCATATAAGCGGAACATGTTCTGTGCTTGGGCAGGTGAGCCGCAAAACCAAAGATGATCCTTTGACTTGCACGTGTTTTGGGCTCGTGATATACTTTGTCCAGGTTGATAATAATCAGCAAAGCGAAGGATGGAGGCGTGTTATTAATGAAAAGGCGTATTGGAATACTTACCAGTGGTGGTGACTGTCCTGGTCTGAATGCTGCTATCCGTGGCGTGGCCCGTGCATCTTATGAAATGTTTGACTGCGAAATCGTCGGCATTCATGACGGCTACAGAGGTCTGATTGAAGGCGATACACAAGAGATGGAACGTTCACAGTTCTCTGGCATTCTGACACTTGGTGGTACGATCCTTGGAACCAGCCGTACCCCTTTTCGCAACATGCGAAAAATAGAGGATGACCATGTTGACAAAGTGGAAGCCATGAAGAAGACCTATAAAAATCTGAAACTCGACTGTCTTGTCACGCTCGGAGGCAACGGAACACATAAAACCGCGAATCTTCTTTCAGAAGAAGGATTAAATGTGATCGGTCTTCCGAAAACGATTGATAACGACCTTTATGGAACGGATTTCACGTTCGGCTTCCATACAGCGATGGATATTGCCACGGATGTAATTGACCGCATCCATACCACCGCAGCAAGCCATGGGCGCGTTATGGTTATTGAGATCATGGGCAATAAGGCGGGCTGGCTGACCCTTTATTCCGGTGTGGCAGGCGGTGCTGACGTCATTCTGATCCCTGAGATTCCGTACCGGATCGAAGAAGTCGCAAAGGTGGTCGAGCGCCGTGCACGGAACAATAAAGGGTTCACAATTATCGCGGTAGCTGAAGGCGCAATGAATAAAGAAGAAGCCAAAATGAAGAAAAAAGAACGCGAAGCCAATCGTGCAGCGACCCACTATTCCGCAAGCGCAGATGTTGCACAACAGCTCCGTGATATGGTTGGCGTTGAGGCAAGGGCTGTTGTTCCGGGCCATATTCAGCGGGGAGGTTCTCCGAGCGCTTATGACCGTGTTCTTTCGACTCAGTTTGGTGTGCATGCTGCCGAACTGATCCGTGACGAAATTTTTGGAGTCACTGTTGCTCTCAAAGGCAACCAGATTACGCATAATAAGCTCAAGGATATCGCTGGCGTGCCCAAGCTTGTTCCCCTTGATGATCAGATGGTGACCATTGCCAAGGATATGGGCATTTCATTTGGTGAAAAAGATTAATACGCAGGAACCCTCTGTATATAAATCCCCCTTTTGAGGGGGATTTATTATGTGGGAGGTTGTAATCAAAAAAAAAATATCTATAATTATGACGAAACTTTTCGGAGGGGGCATATTTGTGTCTGTGCTTCAATCTCTCGCCAGTCTTTTTGCGGCGGGCGTGATGATGGTGAATACCACACTGATGACAGCGGCTCCTCAGAATGACCCGGAGCATTATCTTCTGCTTGTCAACAGGCAATGGAGAATGTCGTCAGATTATGTGCCTCCGCTCCGACAGGCCAACGTACAGGGCCAGGTCAGGAGACTGCGCCCTGAAGTAGCTACGGCACTGGAAAATATGTACAGGGCATGCAAAGAAGAGACAGGTGCCACGCTTGTGTCCGTAAGTGGCTACCGTGAGTATGCCAAGCAGGAACGTATCTATAAAGCCAAGCTGAAACGGGTAAGGGGCGATACAAAAGCAGCCAATGCGTTTGTTGCTTTGCCTGGGACCAGCGAACATCAGACAGGGCTTACCATGGATGTCGGGCAGAAAAGCCTGTCGAGTGATGAAAATCTGTCAGGAACTTTTGGAGGGAGCCGTGGGGGAAAATGGCTCAAAGAAAACTGCTGGCGTTTTGGTTTTATTATACGCTATCAGGAAGGCTGGGAACAGATCACGGGGTATTCACCTGAACCCTGGCATGTAAGATACGTTGGTTCAGAGCATGCTAAACGGATCCATGAAAAGGAAATGCCGCTTGAAGAATACCTGAAACTGGTCC
>CAMNGW010000249.1 GCA_946538615.1 uncultured Clostridia bacterium | reverse complement strand
AGCCTATGGCCTGCCGGTTCCCTCACCGAAACTTTGCTTTTTCCCCTTTGCAGTCCAGATCCCGTCCGTCAATGGAACAGTCTGGCACATGGCAACATTTTTCTATGAATCCTGCTGGAACTTCTGCATATTTCTGTTTCTTTGGCTGGTGCGCAAAAAGATCCCCAGACATGGCACGCTTACGCTGTATTATGCCTTTCTTTACGGTGCCGGCAGGAGCATCATCGAAGGGCTGCGTACAGACAGTCTTTATTTCCCCGGAACGCAGATCAGAATCAGCCAGCTGGTCGCTGTAATCTGTGTATTCGCATCCGCTCTCATCCTTCTGTCTCCCTTTTTGAAGAGAATGACGTTCCGAGAAAACTGGCCCGGTTTTCTTTTGTCTCTGTCATCCGTTGCCATTTTCATTCTTTTGAACCGCGGGTATGGAAACATATTAAATCTGACCTACTCCCTGTCGGCGCTTGCTGTATTCTGTGCTTTCATATGCCGGACCAGAATACCGATTCTTCAGACAGCCATGATGATATCCGTCATTTCGCTTAGATGGCTTATTCTGGCGCAGCCAATACAGGAAACAGTCATGGATGCCCTGCTGATGATTCCAGGCTCTCTTGCCTGGATTCTCCTGGTGTTCCTTACCTGCCGTCCTTTTGACAATAAACAACAGGAGGAGCTCAAATGCCCGTCACACCAGTGAGGAATATGATCTATCAGACTCTGCTTCCTGTTCTTGCCCCTTCATATCGTCTTCTTCCGCTTTCCGTACAAGGCCATACACTTTTTTACCAGAAAGATTTTCAGTCACTTCTTCAGCGTCATCATGCCATGGGGGGAGCCGTCATTCTCTCCACACCCTCCCAGATCAGTCTGATTCTTTCTTCCATAGAACTGTCTGGCCATCAGGCGCATCCGGACACATATTTCCGCCTTGCAAGCCTGACAAAAACCGCCTGTTCCATCTGTGTACTGCGCTGCATTGAGAACGGACTTTTTTCCCTTCAGACACCAGTCAATGAGCTGCTCCCACAGTCCCATGACCGACTGAAAGACATGAAGGTGTACCATCTTCTGTCTCATACTTCCGGCATGCAGGATACAGATCACTCTCAGCTATGCCTGCGCCAGCACCGGCCTTATACCGATGTTCTGGATCATGAGGAAACATGCATCGCGCCTCCGGGTGCCGCCTTTCATTACTGCAACTTTTCCTTCGGTCTGCTCGGCTCCGTGCTGGAATCCGTGACCGGAGCATCCATTTCTGAAGTATTCCGATCTTTTCTTTTCTCACCATTGGATATGTCTGCCACGCTGAACCCGGCAGAACTGAATGATGAACAGATCATGCCGATGACCAGGATTCTTCCTTACCGGAAAAACAGTGATATCCGACGTACTGCAGCAGAATCGGTCCCATTGGAGACCTGTGATCCACTTTTTCATTACGGACCTGTACAGGGATCTATGTTTGCCACTGTCAATGCTCTGCACAGAATGCTTTCTGTTCTCACATCAATCAAAAGCCAAGCTTCCTCATCTCTGCTGTCCCCCGCATCCATACAGGCCATGAAAACCACATATGGCCGGTATGGCGCAGTCAGTCCAACGCTTTCCTACTGCCTTGGACTTTTGAGAATTGATGACCCGTCCATTTCATCGCACCCGGTCTTTGGACACCAGGGATTTGCTTACGGCGCTGTGCACGGTGCCTTTATGGAAGATTCAACTGACCGGTGCGTCATCTTTTTAAACGGAGGATGCAGTGAAGCCAGAAAAGGCCGTTTGGCTTCTGTGAATTACGATTTGCTGAAACTGGGCTTTAAGGAGATGTCAACATGGTCCTCAACGAAATAACCTATAACAGAAATGTGGCTGTTTTGAATTTCGATACGGAAGTTATCCGTCTTCCAAAATACTACATGCGGGACTTTCCATTCCGGATGAAGGAAGAAATAGATCCTGATGTCTTCAACCAGTGGGTACTGGAAAAACAGTATAAGCCTGCCCTTGACTATGCCGTTTCCCTTCTCTCTTCCAGGCCGTATGCTGAAAGGGAACTGAAGCAAAAACTTCAGCAGCATGGCTACAGAGAAAACACCGTGGAACTAATACTGTATAAGCTGAATCGGCATGAACTGCTCAATGATTCTGAATTTGCCGATCAGTGGGCACGCTCAAGAATGACCAGAAATATCGGTCACAGGCGCATTGCCATGGAGCTGAAGCAAAAAGGCGTAGACAGTGAAACCATTGAACAGGCACTGGAAAACATCGATGAAAACGATGAAATGAATAATGCCATGGATCTGGTTCGACGCCAATTGTCCAGACAAAAGCCAGGTGAAGACCCAAGAAAAACTGCACAGCGTATTTCGGCCATGCTGGTTCGCCGCGGGTATTCCTTTGACACAGCACGTGCCGCCATTTCCGAAGTGATGGAGGAAATCGAGGACGATATGGAATCATGAGTAAGAAAAAAGAGGCATCCGCCTCTTTTTCTTATTCATGATTCCATTAAACCGATCTGAACTCATCTGCCTGTACTTCAAAAGGAAGCAGGTCAAGAACATCCTTTACAGGATCCACACCGGGATACACCTCTATAAGCCTGAGACCTTTTGCATTCAGGACAAATACGCATCTTTCCGTTATGTACAGAACTTTCTGACCGTTCTCAAGGGCCCGTTTGGCAGAAAAGGATATGCTTCTCACTTCCCGTACAAACTTCGGAATAGCGCCGTTTTCGTTAATCGTGACAATTCCGCCTTTTCGCGTAACATCCAGTCCATCTGTATTGAATGTCATACAGAATACGACCGTCGGCGTTTTCGCAGTAATATTGGCAAAACCGCCGATCCCGGCAAAAGCTCCCGGTCCCCTGTGTGCATTCACATTTCCATATTGATCCACTTCCAGAGCACCCATGAAGCAGATATTCAGTCCCCCGTTATCGTACAGGTCAAACTGGTTGGACATATCATATACGGAAGCGGCTCCAATCATGGCACCGAACACTTTCCCGGATGCCGGGAAACCGCCCACACCACCTGATTCCACTGTAAGCGTAATGTGATCGAGCATACCGTTCTTCCTTGCATATTGGGAAATGGTTTCAGGAATGCCAATACCAATATTGACAATATCATCTTCCCTGAGTTCTTTGGCAGCTCTGCGCCCGATGATGTTTCCGGCGATGCTTGATTTCCGTTCCATCGATGACAGTGCATCAATTTTTTCTGTCCAGGACGGCCATTCGTCAAAAGGAATCTCAAAGCTTCCTGTCAGTGCCGTATATGCCTCATCACGCCATCCGGGTTCTTCGACTACGATTGCATCGACAAGGCATCCCGGAATAATCGCATTTCTGGGACGTGCAGGCATATCCACCACACGGTCAACCTGGACAATGACGATTCCCCTGTTCGCTTTTGTCGCCTGGCATATGGAAAGTGCATCTCCGGACATATACATGTCGTCAAAAGAGATGTTTCCTTTACGGTCTACCGCCGTTCCCTTAATCAAAGCAACTGTGATCTTGGGGAGCTTGTAATACAGGAATTCTTCTCCATCCAGCTCAACATACTTAACAAGCGTTGCATCTGTCGAAATATGATTGATACCCGGCCCTTCTTTTCGCGGATCCACAAAAATATCCAGTCCCACCTTGGACAGTGCGCCTGGAAGCCCCCCCGCCTGCGCACGGATTGCATGTGAAATACAGCCCAGTGGAATGTTATAGGCCTCGAAACGATCTTCCAGAATGACTTTCTTGGTGCTGAGCATGGCTCCGAAATGGCCGCAAATCAGCTTATCCACAGCCCCGTCTCTGATATATCGTTCCGCGCTGCGTTCTCCATCCCAAACCCCAAAACCGGCACTGGATATGATGGTCAGATGTTTTGGGGACAGAGTTCTGTGATAGCGCCGGAAAAGAGCTTCATGAAGCTCTACCGGATTTTCAATCCCAACAAACGAATTCACACAAATACAATCGCCGTCCCGAATAAGTCCAATCGCTTCATCTGCCGTCATAATCTGATACATAGGATAACCGCCTTTTACCGAAATTCCATTTCCAGAAACCTCATTATTTTACATCGATTTCATTTTTCTAACAATAAACCTTCCCACCAGACTTCCTGTTATCCGCTTCCCTGCTCTGTTTTTCCTCTGTTTTCGACCTGGCATATCATCTTTACAATCTGTACCGGTCATACATATCAAAAAAGGGAGATGACATAATGCCATCCCCCTCATAAGGAATACAAGGAATTACTTGCCCTGCTTTTCCTCGATTGCAGCCCAGGCAGCGGCCAGACGGGCAATCGGAACACGGAAAGGCGAGCAGCTGACATAGTTCAGACCAACATTATGGCAGAACTTGATGGAGCTCGGATCACCGCCATGTTCGCCGCAGATGCCAAGCTTGATGTCAGGACGGGTCTTGCGGCCTTTTTCAGCAGCCATCTTAACGAGCTGGCCAACGCCATCCTGGTCAAGTCTTGCAAAAGGATCGCTCTCAAAAATCTTGTTCTCATAGTAGGAACCAAGGAATTTTGCAGCGTCATCACGGCTGAAGCCGAAGGTCATCTGAGTCAGGTCGTTCGTACCGAAGGAGAAGAACTCGGCATCTTCTGCAATTTCATCTGCAGTCACAGCTGCGCGAGGAATCTCAATCATGGTACCAACATGATACTCAAGGGTGACACCCTGCTCTTCGAACACCTTCTTGGCAGTCTCATCAACGATGTTCTTGACAAAGGCCAGTTCCTTCTTGGAACCGACCAGCGGGATCATGATTTCAGGAACGATATCATATCCGCATTCTTTCTTTACGTTGATGGCAGCCTGCAGAACTGCACGGGTCTGCATTTCGGCAATTTCCGGATAGGTGACAGCCAGACGGCATCCACGGTGACCCATCATAGGATTGGCTTCATGCAGAGCATTGATCTTCTGCTTGACTTCTTCCACAGACATATTCAGGTTGGAAGCAAGCTCTTCAATCTCTTCAGTCATATCCAGGTGGGGAACGAATTCATGCAGCGGCGGATCCAGATAACGGACGGTCATCGGACGGCCTTCCAGAACCTTGTACATGGCTTCGAATTCACCCTGCTGCATAGGCAGAATCTTGGCCAGA
>CAMNGW010000248.1 GCA_946538615.1 uncultured Clostridia bacterium | reverse complement strand
CGATTTGCAGAAGCAAGCGGCATCAGTGTCAATAAGATGCGCACCATCGGCACGGTCCTGTCCACTATGATTGCCGCCGTCGGCATTGTCATCTATTCTCAGGCTTTCGGATATGCGCAGCTGTATACCGCGCCAAGGCAGCTGGGATTCATCGCCGCATCCGCTATTCTGATCGGCGGTGCAACCGTCCGCAAGGCCAAAGTCAGCCATGTGATTTTCGGCGTATTCCTTTTTGAGGGCGTGCTTGTTTTGGGCCAGCAGATTGCCAATGCTGCTGTTGCAGGCGGCGGCCTGAGTGAAGTCATGCGTATCATGATTTCCAACGGCATCATCCTGTATGCCCTGACTCAGACTGGAGGTGCCAGCCGTGAATAAGCAGAATAAGCTCATCAATCATATCAAGTCCTATGCCGTGACTTATCTTTTCATCGCTCTGAGCATTTTCTTCATCATTGTTTCCCGGCTGGATTTGAATTATGTCGCAAGCCAGCTTCTGCTTCGCCTGAATCGCAACGCATTCATTGTGCTTGCCCTGATCATCCCGATTGTTGCAGGCATGGGCATCAACTTTGCCATTACAATCGGCGCTATGGCCGCACAGATCGGACTTCTTCTGACCATTTCCTGGGGCGTTACCGGAGTTCAGGGAATTCTTCTTGCCGGCGCAATCACCCTCCCGCTTGCCGCTCTGTTCGGATTCCTCATCGGCAAGCTCCTGAACCGTATGAAAGGTCAGGAAACCATCGGCTCCCTGATTCTCGGCTATTTCGCCAATGGTGCTTATCAGCTGCTTTTCCTGTTCATTTTTGGCACTTTCATCCCACTGAGTGATAAGGTCACCATTGTCGGTGCTTCCGGTGTGCAGAACACCCTGAACCTGACAGGTTCTGTCGGACTGTATAAAGCGCTGGACGGCATCCTCCAGGTTCCGTTCTCCACGGTGGCTTATGTGATTGCCGGTCTGATTGCTGTTGTTGGCATCGTCCAGTATGTTCGCAAAGCCTTCACTGTACAAAAGTTTGCAGTCAGCCTCGTGTGTGCAGTTCTGCTTGCCGGTCTGATGCAGGTTCCCTTCATTTCCGATCTGTTCAGCGGAGCAGGCGGAAGACAGATGATCCGTGTACCTGTGGTTACCTGGCTGCTCATCGGATGCCTGTGCCTGTTCAATCTGTTCATTATGCGCACACGGCTCGGTCAGAAATTCCGCGCAGTCGGCCAGAGCCAGACGGTCGCCAACGCTGCCGGCATTAATGTTGACCGCACACGCGTTATTGCCATCATGATCTCCACTGTGCTTGCCGGCTGGGGACAGATTGTCTTCATGCAGTCCGATGGCATCGGCACGTTCCAGACTTATGCAGCACATGAACAGGTCGGTCTGTATGCCGGTGCAGCCATTCTCGTCGGTGGTGCTTCCATTGACCGTGCAACCAACCTGCAGGCACTGATCGGTACCTTCCTGTTCCATTCCCTGTTTATCACCGCGCAGAGTGCAGCTTCGAACCTTTTCGGTGACAGTGCTGTCGGTGAATACTTCCGTGCCTTCCTCTCCTACGGCGTCATCGCCATTGCTCTGGTGATTTATGCATGGCGTGGAGCAAAGAAGAGTAAATCCGGAGGCGTTGATCTCACAAAAGTGGAGAAAAACTGACGATTGTATCTTTCATGAAGGAGGCCTCTTATGAAACGCCTCGCTGCGCTGATCCTGTTGACACTTCTGTTCCTCTCATCTTCCTGTGCAGAAGACCAGTCCGTTGATTATGACCTGACTTTCCTGAGCGGCAATATCCTCATGAATCAGGTCGCTATCATCAGGGCTGATCCCGGTACCTATTCCGGTAAAACCATTCGTGTTCGTGGCCAGTACTATGCATTTGCGACAGAAAATGAGACACAGCGTTCTTTGATTCTTACAGAATGTGCAGGCAATACCTGCCGGGAAATCGGCCTGAAACTTGTTCCCGCAGAAGAAACCAGCCTCATCTGGCCGGACAATCTTGAAGATATTGAAATCACAGCGCGTATTGGAGAAACAGCGTCAACTTCCGGCGAGACCTATTCTCTCTTCCATGTTTTCTCCGTCCGGCCTGTCTCTTCCGATGCAGACTAAAAGAAAGACATCCGAACTTCGACTTCACGTCTTCTCAAGAAACAGACAACCCAGGCATTCATCCAACGAATGCCTGGGTTGTTTTTTTATCGAACAGCATGACACTTTGCAGACCTGCATATGTATCCTGGGCAGACCGATTCTGATGCATGCCCTCACCTGCGCCTTCTTCGGCTTCCCCCTTGTGCAATAAGAATCAGGCGGACAAGATTCAGCAGACTTGCCAGCGCAGAAGCCACATAGGTCAGCGCTGCAGACCGCAGGACTTTTTTTGCTCCACTGAGTTCACTCTCACTCAGGCAGCCTCCATCCGAAAGCATGCGCAGACCGCGCCGCGAAGCATCAAACTCAACAGGAAGCGTAATCAGTGCGAAGAAAACAGACAATGCAAACAATCCAATTCCTACAAACACCAGCGGTCTGAAAGAAAAGATCAAACCCGCAATAAAGATAGGAATCGCCGCCTGGGAACCAATCTGGACAGCCGGCACTGAAAAAGAGCGCACCTGAAGCGGGACATACCCTTCCATATGCTGCATCGCATGTCCGGCTTCATGGGCTGCAATGGCCAGGGCTGCAACGGAATTGGAATGAAACACAGCATCCGAAAGACTCAGCGTATTGTTTTGGGGATTGTAGTTATCTGTCAGTTCCCCGCCAATCCTGGCCAATGAAACGGAGCTGTTCCCATTTTGTCTGAGCAGATCCATGACAACGGCCGAAGCAGGCATCCCCTGTTGTGTAGCAACCTGACTGAATTCACGATAGGCACGCTTCACACCATACTGGGCTGCCATGCCAATTCCCAAACCAATGATGACAAGAAGATACGTCCAGTCCCCTATCGGGTACATTCTCATGATCATTCCTCCCTCGTAGATTGTCCAATCCGTTCTGCTGCCTGAGTCTGTCGACCTGCCAGCCGGATCTGTTTCTGTTGATTTGTTGAATTGAATATATGCCATGCTGAAAAGAAAGCATCCGGTTCATCGCCGGATGCACATCATCATTCTTCGCCGCGCTGAAGCGGTTCATCATCAAATTCGATAATGACACCGCCCTGTTCTGCATAATATGAACAAAGGCCTCTGCATTCACCGAATGTGACCTGCGCACCGGGATAGGACTCCTGAATCAGTGCACGAATTCTCTCTGCAAGTTCCAGATTCAGACAGTGATCGATCCTGACATGCCCGCCTGCATATTTCCTTGCTTCCATCTCGCGCAGCAGGATTTTGGGCAGTTTGGCCTCACCTCTGCATTTGTCAACCGGCTTGATCCTTCCGTTTTCATCCCCGACAGCGATGATACGGATATTCAGAATGCCCACTGCCTTGGCAACAGCCAGCGGCACCCTGCCGTTCCTGGCCAGATTGTTCATTGATGCCAGTGCAAAGATCAGCGTGGCATGTCGTCTGAAATGCTGCAGTTGCTGAATCATGTCATCAAAATTCATTCCCTGATTCATCATCTCAGCAGCTTTTTCAGCCAGGAATTTCATCATCGGCCCTGTGGAAAGCGAATCAAACACATACCCTTTTGCACCGGGATTCTCCTGCAGATACTCTTCCATGGCCTGGTTGCAGGATGACCAGCTGCCTGAAAGCTGTCCGGAAATCGTAATCGCGAGAATCTCATCGGCCCCCTGAAACGCCTCTTTCCAGTCCATAATATTGGGGCATGATGTTCCACTCTTTTCTTTACTGGCTGAAAGGACATGCACCATATTCTCCACATCAAGTGATGCGTCATCGACGAATTCCTGGAGTCCGCATAAAATCTTCATGGGAATCGAACGGAAATCGACCCCCTCCAAACTTGTCATGTTGACTGATGAATCACTAACAATTCTGAAAGCCATAAGATGCCTCCTGATGCAGTATTATCAGATCTATGCATATTCATTGTAATATTCACATCGGGTAATGTCAAGAGTTTTTAAAAAACCGTTGACAGGTTCCCTTGACACGGTATGCAGGTTTTTATATAATGTAATTGCATTGGAGGTGTACCTTATGACAGATACAATTCATGAGCAGGTCAAACAGGCCCTGCATCATTTTCGTCTTCCGAGGTATGATGAGATTACCGATGTCGGGTTATATCTGGATCAGACAACCCGATATATTAACGAATACATGTTCCCTCTCAGCGAGGATATGGCCATTACATCTTCCATGATCTCCAATTATGTTAAGCTCCATTTAATTCCAAGCCCGGTCCATAAGCATTATTCGCGAAATCGAATCGCAGCTCTGATCTGCATTACCATGATTAAAACGATCATGTCAATGGATCATATTTATATCCTGATGCATATGTATAAGAGCAATATGTCTGAAGAAGAAGCTTATGAACTGTTTCGCACGGAGCTGGATCATTCTCTTCATTATGTTTTTGGTGTCGATGAAGTGATTTCCGCCCCTGCGGATGATCATCAAATGACAGATTTCGCTCTGATGATCCGAAACATGACGATTGCCATTGCTCACAAGATATATCTTGATGTTTGTTTCACCGACATTGCAAAATCCGGCACAGTTGAACTGCCCCAAAAAAAGCAGAAAAAGAAAAAGGAACCCCAATAAAATCGGATCATTCAAAGCAACAGCCGGCTGTATCTGAAGTCGATACAGCCGGCTGTTGTTTTACCTGTTATAGTTTACAGATTTTCATCTCATGCGGAAGCAGTTTCAGAAGGATCTCTCCATCGTCTGTCAAAACCCTTGTTTCAGTTGGTTCAGATGATACAGAGGCCGCTACCAATGCACGATCCTTCGGGAAATATGCTACATCCACATACGGATTATCGGAAATATACTGCAGTTTGCTTCCTGACTTCCCGATCAAAAGGAGTTCCTGGAGCATTCTTGTACTTTCGGGAGATACTTTGAAATCGGAAAGATAAATACCATATCCCTTTCCAAATGCGTGAACAGTCATCTGCGGAATACCGTTCCCGGCGTAAAGGACACAGGCTTTTCCGTCCGTCAGGTACAGATGCGGCTTGCAGGCAAGCCCGTCGGGAACGCGG
>CAMNGW010000247.1 GCA_946538615.1 uncultured Clostridia bacterium | reverse complement strand
CAGAAAGGATTGCTATGGAAAAGTATGATCATCGGCATCATGCTTTTCTGTCTTTTCCTTTCCTTTTATATGGTCTTCATGTCAGGTGAAGAATTCCAGGATGAACTGGACGTTTTTATTGTTGGCAGTGAAGTCGGATACGGTGCCGCCATGTACAGGGATACCGTTTCCCAGCACATGCCTTTTTCCTATTATATTACCGCGCTCATCACGCTCCTCATCCATCCCCATAATCCATCCTTTTACAGGTTCTGTCTCTATTTCATGCTTTCCTTACTTTGGGTTGTTCTGTTCCTCCGTTATAAAAAATGGATCAATCCCATTGCGCTCTGTCTCCTGCCTTTGCTGTATGTGGCAGAACTGACATTCTATGAGAATGGTTCAATGATGCTCTCCGAGCATTGGGCAGGAATCGGCCATGTCATTCTTCTCCTTGAACTTCTTATGTATCCAAGAACAAAGCGCATCTCTCTGAGCAGCGCTCTGTGGATTTCTTTTTCGATCCTTCTTTCCTTCGGCTCAGTATTTACATCTGCCTACTCCATCGCTGTAGTTGCAGTTGGCGTAGTGGTCTATCAGCTGTTCCTTGTTTTTTCTTCCGCTCCCGATGAGCGGAACAAGGTCCGTAAAGATATTCTCCATGACGATGCGATCCTGCTGTTATGCGTTCTCCTTCCATGGCTGCTGCTGATTCTGATCTACTGGATCCGTGGAAGTCTGTCCCAGTTTATCTACAGCGTTTACACCTTTAATGTGGATGTTTATTCACGGTATACCGGACTCGGTACAGATGCCCTCGGAACTTTTACAGGCATGTTTGGCGCTTTCTTTTCCTATATGGTGGACAATCTGTCTGCCCTCTTTGCAGGCAATTTTTCCATTGAAATCATCGCCAGAGTGTTCTATACCGTCTGTCCCTGCGTCGTGACCGTTTTTCTGCTTTTTGTTCACCCCGTTATTGCACTGACCTATCTTGCAGCTACGATCACTGTCGCTGTCCGCGGTTTTGATACCTTCCACGCTCTCCATTTTATCTGTGCGGCCTCCCTTTCCACATGCCTGATGGCTGGCGCAGGCCTGAGGCTCCCCTTCAGGCACTGGAAAAACCCTTTGTCCTATCTGGCTTGCCTTTCCGCGCTGTTTGTCATGTTCTTATTCCTCCGGCCCATCGCGCCAACTGCCCTCCAGTCCCCGTCAAAGATCCTGTCAATGGATTTCCTTGCCCAGAATACAGAAACCCGTGAATTGACAGATATTATCACAGACCCGGGAGACAAGCTCCATTTCTCCGATTTTTATACAACCACCATAGATACAGACAGGCCTATTGATTACGGTCCTGCATGTTCCTCCCCTTGGACCTGGGAAGGTTTTGGCGAAAATGAATTGGCTGCGCTTTCCGCCAACGAGACCAAGGTTGTCTTCTATGAAGAAGGTTATTCCGTGTGGGGCTATGAACGCGATGAATATGCCCATGCTTTTCTGGATGTGCTGCACAGGGATTACTACCCGCTTTCCCGCTCCATCTACATCCGGAACAACTACCTCAATGAAGCTGTCCGCCGTATGATTGCCGCTGGTTATGATGATTATCTCGAATTCTATGATGTCACTCCTCTTTCCGGCAGCGAACGTATCTCAGCGCAGTCTGTCAAAGCAAATGGTGACAGCCAGCAAGCCGGAATATCCATCTCGCCTGATGAAACCTGCGCTCTGGAGCTTATTGGGTTCTGGCCCGAAAAAGGGACTGAAGCCTTCTCTGATCTTATGCTTTCAGTCGTGGATACGCAAAGCGGCGAGACCGTTGCCGTACAGACGGCCACCGGGCGGTATTTTGCCCCTGGTGAAATGAACCTGTTCTTCTTCGATGATCTTGTTGTTGAACAGGGGCATACCTACGCATTGCAGCTGCAGACATCCGGCGAAGGGGACGTACTGCTCCAGACCGCCCTGCCTGTTGAAAATGCTTACTCGGCCATGCCGCTTTCCCCTCTCTCCGGGGACACAACCTGGCGCATAGCCATAGAAACTGCCGATGCGTCCTACGCCTACCATGAAGAAGAATACGAGGAAGAATACGACGAGGAATATGATGAAGCATGGGAGGAATATGATGACGAGGGAGTCTGAAAACAAACGCAAGCTTGTTTCTGTCATGGTGCCCTGTTTCAATGAAGAAGAGAACGTTGTCCCCATCTCACAGGCTATTGTCTCACAGATGGAGGCGCTGCCCCAGTATGACTATGAGCTTCTGTTCATTGATAATTGCTCTACAGACCATACCCGTCCTTTGCTTCGTGAAATCTGTGCCGCCAATCCAAAAATCAAAGCCATCTTCAACGTGAAAAATTTCGGTCAGTTCAACAGTCCCTATTATGGTCTGTGTCAGACAAGCGGTGACTGTACCATTTCCATATGTGCTGATTTCCAGGATCCGGTGGAAATGATCCCCGTTTTTCTGAAGTACTGGGAAGAAGGCTATCAGATTGTCTGCGGCGTTAAAACACAGTCCATGGAAAATCCGATGATGTACAGGCTGCGGGGGCTGTACTATAAACTGATCCGTAAATTTTCACAGGTTGACCAGATCGAACAGTTTACCGGCTTTGGCCTTTATGACCATACATTCATTGATGTTCTCCGCCGTCTGGACGATCCCACGCCCTTTATCCGGGGCATTGTGGCTGAACTCGGGGGCAAGCGCAAAGAAGTTCCCTATACTCAGCCTCAGCGCCGCGCAGGAAAAACCCATAATAACTGGTACACCCTTTATGACGCAGCAATGCTTTCCATTACTTCGTACACCAAAGCCGGCATGCGCCTTGCCGTCTTTGGGGGTGCGCTTCTCTCTGTGATCTTTATCATTATTGGTCTGATTTATCTTGTGATGAAACTCGTGTACTGGGACCGCTTTGATGCCGGACAGGCGCCGCTGCTTATTGTTACGTGTCTGATGTGTTCGATGATTCTCGCTTTTCTGGGATTTCTGGGCGAATATATTGCAGCAATCAACCACAGACTTATGCGCAGGCCCCTTGTTGTTGAAGAAGAACGGCTGAACTTTGATGATCCCCAGACAATGGTAAAGGAGTGATCGGGTGGTTGCCAGCAAACCAGGCCCCAGCTTCTCTGTACAGAATAAGAAAAAATGGCCGCGCATCCTGCTGACAGTGCTGTTTTTCTGCATGGTATTGGCATGTTATGTGACCATGCTGGATGCTGATGATTTTTTCGATGAAATGGATGTCTACTCCGTCGGCGACATTGTAGTCCACGGCGGGGATGTCTATAAGGTCGCCGTATCCCAGCACATGCCCTTTTCTTATTACATTGCTGCTCTCCTGGGTCTCATTTTTCGTCCATCAACTGTGGTCTTCTACCGCTTCTGCTTTTATCTTTTCCTGGCTCTGGTATGGACGGGCATGTTTGTTCACTTTCAAAAAGTCATTCATCCTCTTGTTTTTGTTCTTCTTCCCTTCTTCTATCTTTCTCATCTGAGCATCATCGCCCAGGGAGAAAACCTCATCTCCGAACACTGGGCGGGAATCGGTCATGTTATCCTGCTCCTGGAAATTCTCTGCTACGCGAAAACGAGCAGACTCAGGCTTTCATCGTGCCTGTGGATTTCCTTTGCTGTTCTTCTTACCTTCGGCTGTGTTTTCCCTTCTGCCTACGCCATA
The DNA here is from genome assembly GCA_946538615.1 of uncultured Clostridia bacterium. Classification (GTDB taxonomy): domain Bacteria; phylum Bacillota; class Clostridia; order Christensenellales; family Aristaeellaceae; genus UBA2943. Next base: position 1,498 of record CAMNGW010000247.1, on the reverse strand, counting down.
GCCTGCATCGCTGTATCCGTTTTTCTGCACCAGATCTGGTTATGCGAACTGAAAACACCTCGCTCCGACCGTCCTGCCATGCGCAGGATGATCCTGCGCGAGGACGGAAAGCTGGTCCTGTGCGTCCTCACTCCATGGGCTATCCTGATCCTCTGGTACGTTATTTCCGGCAATCTGCAGAATTTCATTTACAGTGCATATACCTTCAACGTGGAGATATATGCGGAGTACACTGGAGGATTTGGCAGGGACCCACTTGGTACCTTTCTTCATTTCATTCCTGGCTATCTGCAACATCTCTCAGACTGCTTTCACACTCTGTTCTCAGCTGACTCCTTTTCCGCTTTTTCCCTCTTTCCCTTTGTCTCTGCCCTATGTCCCCTTATTGTCTCATGCTTTCTTGCATTGCATAAGCCTTTGCTGGGGCTGGCTTATTTTCTGGGCACAGTCACGATCCCCACACGGGGCTATGACCAGTTTCATGCGCTCCACTTTATTTGTGCCTGTGACCTGGCCTTATCCCTGATCTGTGCAAAGCTGCTGCATACATGGTTCTGTCACAGGAAACAGGTTTCATGGCTCCCGGTCCTTGCCGTCGGGCTCATCATCAGCTTTTTCTTTGGTTCATCGACACTTTCTGAAATTCCATTCATTCCCGATGTTCTTAACCATTCCGGTCTCTTGCAGCGTCCTATGGAGACCAAATCATTTGTGGACGCCATTCTGGACCCTGGTGAAAAAGTCCATGCTACCAGTCTGGAAATCAGCTTATGCACTGCTGAGCTCGACAGGAGCATTGATTATGGCTGCGCCTGTTCCACACCCTGGACGTGGGAAGGATTTGGTGAAAAAGAAATCGCCGCTCTCGAAGAAAATCAGACAAAACTTGTCTTTTACCGGGAAGGCGAAGAGACCTGGGGATATGAACGTGACAAATATGCGCTCCCACTTCTTGATTACCTCAATGAACATTATTACCGGCTCAATGGAGAAATGCTGATCCGCCGCTCCTATCTCAATGAAGCCGTTCGCCGTATGCTGGTCAATGGCTATGGGGATTACATTGACGTCTACGATGGTGAGCCGCTGACAATCCAGAAGGACAATGTTTACCGTGTCCCCCACGGCGACGCTGTGCTCCGTTTCACACCTTCTGTAAACCGCATGCTGGACCTTATTCAGTTCTGGCCGCAGCTGGCATCCCCTGATGGCCACTTTACAGATGTCACCGTATCTCTTACCGATACATTAAATGGTGAGTTGATCGTACAGAACGTCTGTTCCGGAAATGATATTGTGGACACCGCGATGAATCTTGTCTACTTTGACAGTGTCCTGCTCGAAGCCGGACACGAGTATGAGATCGCTTTGCATGCGGAAACGCCCATAGCATTTGCCTGTGACACGCAAGCGGCCCCGGCATGGCAGGCTTACAGCATCGCTGATGGTGAGAAAGCCGAATATGTTTGGTTGATTCGGTCTCAAGTTTATGAATCGT
>CAMNGW010000246.1 GCA_946538615.1 uncultured Clostridia bacterium | reverse complement strand
AGATGTCTTCCAGCGGCATGATCGCGTCGGCTTCCACCAGCTGGCTCAGCTGCAGCGTGCTGACGTTGACGAACTCCGGAATGTCGCCGACGGCGATGGCGGTGTTCAGCTTGGTGTCATACTCGTCGCCGCTCTTGACGATCCAGTCGTACTTGACGATGATGTTCAGCTGATCCCGGTACAGGTCGCACCAGAGGTTGTCTTCCATCGTCTTGTCCGGGAAGTTCGCAAAGAAGTTGGTATCCAGGGTGTCGTCCGTGCTGCGGACAAAATGCACTTCGACGGGGTCCGGGTATTTTTCCAGTCCCGCTTCCGCCAGGCCGCACGCTGCTGTCAGGCACAGCGCCAGCACCAGGGCCAAAAGAGCAGACAGTTTCTTCATGAATGGGTTCCTCCTCTTCTTTTTTGCATCCGGCATGCTCCGGATGCTTTATCTGTGTCATTTTTACGTCAAAAAACACATTTCCTCAATAGGAGGATCATGACATTTATAGCACAATCTTTACTTTTTGAATTGTATAGGGTCCCCTTCCGGAACCGGAGATGGCCGGATCATAACGGGCTGTGCCATCTGTCTGAGAAAAAAGGCTCTCCCTTCGCGGTTCCGGTCGTCCCAGAGCCAGAAGGGAGAGCCCAGTCACAATCTGTCACAGGTCTTCTCAGGACCTCCGGAGCAGCCGCCATAGCTTCCCGCGGCTTTTCCGGCGGTCGCCAGGGGGGGATCACCCATCAGCCGTTTTCTCCGGCGATTCCAGCGCGGCCAGCGCGATGGAGTGGCCGCCTGACAGGAAAAAGCACACCGCAGACAGCAAAGGGGAGCCTGTGAAGCTCCCCTGTCCCCTTGCGGACGGGAAATACCATCTGTCGTTCCATGTCATGGAATATCAGCATTGGTCCGGATGGCGTAACGAAGGCAGCCGGGACGCACTGAAGACAATGGCTCCTGTGAGGAACAGCGGCCCATCCGTCGGGGACAAGTCGCTTCCGGACACAGGCCGTGAGCCTTTTCTCCCGGAACATATCGGTTTTGCAGACAAATATCTCCATCCGGAGTCAAAAGCACAGATGATCATGATGGCCTGCTGCTGAGCGCCGCAGTGCGGGACCCGGACAAAATGGCCGGTGCACAGGACGCATTGCGTCACAGCTTCCTTGTCAGCAGATGATGTACACATCAGCCCAGGCTCTGGACAGCGGAACATAACAGGACCTGACACGGATTGGACCCATCGTTCAGAATGCCATGATTCAGATGAGTCATTCAATAAAAGATCCAGCCCTGATACCCGCAGCCTTCTCCCATGCAGCACCCACAGATTTCTTTGTTCAGTCCGCTGTCGCCTGTTCCGACCCGGGAACGGACCCGGGGCAGCGTCTGTGTGCACTGCGGAGCCTTTTCCGAGAAGACAAATGCCTGCAGTTCCTGAGAAGCAATTCCATCCTCCGTCATCCCGACCTGACTCTGAAAAAGGATGACCCGCTCGGACAGGATCCCGTTGTATGTATCAGTCAGTACCGAACCGGAGCGGATAAACCCAAGTTCCTGAAGTCTGGCCTTAAGCATCAGGCCATCATCACCGCGGTCCCCTTTTTTCAGGACGCGGTAATCCAGAAGTCCCACATCAGCATCACGCAGAAACGTCAGAAACTCTGTTTTGCAGTATCCCTGTTTTCCGTTCCACAGGCAAAGACACCAGTCCTGTGCCTCCTCAAGCACCATAAGGCAGGTGCCGTTAGGGACCTTCTCCACGACCCTGCCTTTTCTGTCCGGTTTTGCCCTCATATTGAGCGTTCCCTGTCTGGTCGTGACTTTCGCAACGACCCCTTCAGCATGGTCAGTCTCCGCACATGTCACAGAAAAGCATCCCGCACAGAAGACGAAAAGCAGAATGATGACAAGGCATCTCTTCATATATAGATTCCTCCGTCAGTATGTGATACAGGCAGGAACAGAAGGAAACGGAGCGTGCCCTTCCTGTCAGTACACCAGTTTGTGCATGTGACGACATTTCCTCCGCGCACAAATGCAGGTATCCGTGATACGGCAGCTCCCCCGACTGGAATGCATCCTGATGGGAATGTATCCTCCAGAACTGTCAGATGATTCTCCGGTATGCTCATGCAGGTCACGCCATATCCAGTGTCTTCTGTTCATCCGCTGCCATACTTTCTATTTCTGTTCCTGAAGTCCGTTTTTCCCTTCATGCGTACGTATACACAGCGCGTTCCTGCGCAGGCCATGACCATGCATCATCCGGTTCCGGGGTTCCGGCCATTCTCCGCATTTCAGCTGGGCCGCCTTTGCCCGCCGTGATGCACGGGCCCGTTTTTTCAGCCTGTCTGCCGACACATCTTTCATCCGCAGTCCGCCCAACCATCCCGCTGATCCCCATCTGTCTGTTTCTTCCGGAAAAGTGTCCCCGCATCTGCTCAGCCATCTGCTGGTGCCCGGGACGGCCTGTATGGCGCTCAGCCGTCCTTCCTGCTGCGATGTCTGACACCCCGGTCCGTTCCAATCTGAAAACGGTTTTCATTTTGTAAGCAAGGGGATGATCTGTCAAATTGAAGATGAAAACGGTTTTTCTTCTCAAAATGAGCGCTTCTGGTTCATTTTTTCTTCATGGTGCCCGGCAGATCCTGACAGGCAGCCCGCTTCCGGGCACCATCTGAGTCATGCTCCCGCATCAGAAACGGGCCCTTTCTGTGTCCCCGGCAGCATCCGGCGCCGAAGCCTGTTCTTCAGGAGACAGAAAAAGCGCCTGCCTTCTGCTGCACACCATTCGCCGGCAAACCCCGGTATTCCGGGTGCGAGTGATTTGCTGGGGCACCTTTCCTGTTTGCCTTATCCGGTTTACAGAATCCGGTGCTTCCTTTTTCCGGTCCGCACGTCTGATGCGGCGCAGCATATACCGGGCCGCTCCATCCCCACGGTATGCCATGTGACCCGGAAACAGGGGGGTGTGGTACACGCCTTGATGAATTGCCTGTTCCTGTCCATACAGCCACGGAACACAGCATCTGAAAGAAAAGGGCCCTCCGTTTCATCTGCCCGGGCACAGTTGAGCCATTTTCTTGAAGTACCATTTGATCACTCACGGGCCTTGGACTATAATAGGCCGCGACAGATATCAGAGCGCTGGCCCGGGCCCCATCCCTTTTGTCAGCGGAGAATTCCGTCCCTTCGGTGATGTTCTCCCTGAAGTATGCACAGGTCCTGTGATTGCCCCCATGGACAAAGCCGCCATTCCTGTGCAAATGGCAAGGCGTTGGACACCTGCCCGGATCAGCTTCCTGTCGTCTCTGCAGACAAGGTCCGCACCTGTATGCGTGAGGACCGGGCCATGACTGAGAACGTCCTCTGCCCTCTATTTCCTAGCCGATGACAGAAAAGAGCAGAAGACCTGCGCCTGTCAGCCGGAAAAGGAAAACGGAACCGGTCAGAGGGCGGACTGCACATAAATATAAGGAGGATTCTCCCCTATGAAATGCCGGAACATTCTGATACTTCTCCTGGCCTGCCTGCTGGCATTCCCCGCCACAGCTGAGGAAGGGTCCCGGGCGCAGACCCAGTCCCTGATTGAACGGATTGTCGTCTCTTATGCCGCAGACGGTACCCGGGACGAAGAGGCGCTTGAGGCCCTGCTCTCCCTTGACCCGTCCCTTGGGGACCAATGGACGCGCATCATGGACCTGTGGGGCACCCCCGTCACTGTCAACGAAAAGCTTCCGGATTCACTGATGACAGGCGACGGCTCCCTGTGCCTGGTTGCCCTTGGCTTTCAGCTGAACCCGGATGGCACGATGCGGGACGAACTGGTTGAGCGGTTAAAGGTCCTGCTTCTCGCAGCGGAGCAGTATCCCCATGCGCTGATTGTCTGCACAGGCGGGGGAACAGCCGCTGAGGACCCGACGGCAACGGAAGCCGGCCGGATGGCGGAATGGCTCGCCGCACAGGGCGTTGACCCTTCCCGGGTGATTGTTGAGGACCGCTCCGTGACAACTGCGCAGAACGCCATCTTCACCTACGATATCCTGGAAAAGGAATATCCTCAGGTCAGGCAGCTGGCCATCATCTCCAGTGACTATCATATCGCCACGGGCACCCTTCTGTTCGGAGCCGAAGGCATTCTGAGAGACAGCCCCTTGGAAGTCGTAAGCAACGCTGCCTGGCCCGCTCCGAGCGGCACGCTCTCAGCCATGTTCCAGGCCGGGGCGCTCATCGAATTGTCAGGGGACGTGGAAACAGCCTTTGACATCTACTATGACACCTATGATATCCATGAGCTGCCCCCGCTCCATAAGGGCCTGTGACAGCAGGTGTCCCGGGATATGCCCATACGTGCCCATCAGCACCAGCAAAGCGCCGTGTCATGCGGCGCTTTTTTCCCATCCTTAAGAAAGATGGGGTGCGCAGGACCTGATTTTTTGCCGATGAAAGCATCTCCTGACCTGACCGTGCCGGGACGGTGGAGGACACGGCACGGTCAGGTCAGGAGCACAGCAGACGGTCCAGGCTCTGCAATGGAGCCGGTCCGGATGCGATAACCGCGGTCAGACTTTTTCCGGTACAGGTGAGCAGATTCAAAGCTGATTTTGCCGGGTTGGAAGTCATCATACCAGTCCCCTTCATGGACCCTCCAGGAGCGTTTAAGCCGGCCGTATCCTCCTGACATGCAGCTCCTGTTCCCTGATCTGCCCCGCACCGGTCAGGCGCCTGTGTGCCAGCTGATCCATGGTGCTCCTGCGGATCCGTCCGACGTCTTTGACTGCACAATTTATCCATTATTTCCTTTCTGTATCTCTTTGGTTTATTCCCGGCTTTCCGCTTTCCTGCGGAATGATTCCACCGGTATCTGTCAGGCTTTTATTCATCCGGCACATAGCTATACACACCAGTTTCCCGGATGGCAGCTTGCCGCATCATTTCAATCGGTCTTTATCCTGGAAGCATGAAAACATGCACAATATCAACAGTTGCAACCACCGGTTGCGGGATTTCCATGCCCATTTGATAGCCTGCAACCGCCTGATCGGCTATGCTTGTCATGCCCGAAAAGGGACAGCACAAGGAAGGAAGAACACAAAATGATTTTTGCAGACAAATTGATCGATCTCAGAAAGAAGAATGGCTGGTCGCAGGAAGAACTGGCAGAGAAACTGAATGTCAGCCGACAGGCTGTTTCCAAATGGG